>JBGPIS010000167.1:0-6121 GCA_041484965.1 Methylomirabilia bacterium | reverse complement strand
CCGGTCGCGGTCGTCGCCGCCGGCGATGACGTCGAGCATGAGGGCCGCGTCGCGCACGGTGCGCGTGATCGGCCCCACGTGGGAGAAGCGCGCGAAGCCCCCGAAGCCCGCGCGGTGGGGCACGCGCCCGTACGACGGCTTGAAGCCGTAGACGCCGCAGAAGGCGGCCGGGATGCGGATCGAGCCACCCCCGTCGGTCCCGAGGGCCAGCGGGCCCATGCCGGTGGCGACGGCGGCGGCGGCGCCGCCGCTCGAGCCGCCGGGCGTGAGCGCGGGGTTCCAGGGGTTGCGCGTGACGCCGAAGAGCGGGTTCTGGGTGATCGCCTTGTGGCCGAACTCCGAGGTGTTGGTCTTGCCGAGGACGACCGCGCCGGCCGCGCGCAGGCGCGCGACCGAGAGCGCGTCTTCGTCGGGCACGTGGTCGGCGAAGAGGCGCGAGCCGCCCGTGGTGGTGAGCCCGCGCGTGAAGACGACGTCCTTGATCGAGACCGGCACGCCGTGAAGCGGGCCGAGCGGCTCGCCCTTCGTCACGGCGATCTCCGCCTCCCGCGCCGCGGCGCGCGCCTGGTCGGCGGCCACCAGGCAGAAGGCGTTGAGCGCGGGATTGATCTGCTCGATGCGCGTGAGAACGGCGTCGGTCAGCTCGACCGGCGAGAGCTTCTTTGCCCGGATGAGGTCGGCGACTTCGAGGGCCGAGCGCCAGATCGCCATCGACGACCTGCATTGTATCATTCCGTGTCGTGAAGGTTTTCGATCGCCATGGCCACCCTGTGAGCGAGACCGCCTGGACCCCCGCGGGCGAATTGGAATGCGCCTGGGTGAGGATCCCGGACGGCTCGTGGCTCCTCATCGAGCCGCGCGCGACGCGCGAGGCGCCGTGGGGTCTCTCCGACCGCCTCTGGCATTGTGAGCGCGGGGCGCGCGAGCCCGGTGCGACCGTGGGTGACCCGACCCAGGTGCCCCCCGGCGCCGTGCCGCTGAGCGTCTTCGAGGCGCTCGACTGGGCGCGCGTCGATCGTATTCCGGCGCTGGCCGCGCCCGCTCGGCTCCCGCCGGGCGCGGGGACCGCGGTGCTCAACCTCATCGCCGAGCTCGCCCGGGCGCAGACGACCGCGCGACTCGCGTACCGGGGCCCCTACCCGACCGAGCAGCTCTTCCTGGCGCTCCTCGAGTCCTTCCGCTATCTGACGGACGCGCCCGACCCGCTCGCGGCGTTCATGGCCGGCGGCGTCGAGTGGGAGCCGGCGCCCCACGAGCGGTTGTTTCCGGCGGACGGGCTCTACGTGCAGATGCGCGGGCGCGTCGAGAAGGTCGTCGTCCGCGGGGCGACGTACTACCGCCCCGACTGGCAGGGCGTCGCGCGCCACGCGCCCAAGCGCGTCCGCGAGACGACGCAGGGCGTGGTCTGCTCGCTCTGGGCGCTCGGGCGCCCGCTCGAGGACCACCTGCTCCTGTCGCGCGAGGGCGCGCTCCTGCGCGTGCTCGACACCGAGCCCGTGGAGGCGTCGGCGCGCGTGATATCCCCGGAGGTGCGCGCGGGCGTCGCCGCCGCGGTCGCCGCGGGCAGCGCGCCCGCGCTCGCGCCGTTCATCCGCACCGTCGCCGCAGCCTCCGCGCTCGAGTGGGGCGCCGTCACGCGCGAGCTCGTGTCCGTCGAGCCGGGCCGGATCCGCGTCTCCGAGCGCCTCCGCCGGGTGCTGGCGGAGGCGCTCTCCGCCGCGCACGGGCGGGGCGCCCGCGCCTCGCTCGCGCTCGTCGCCGTCGTCGAGCTCGCCGCCCTCACGGGCGACACGTTCCGCTCCCTTGCCCAGGCGGAGATCGCCAAGCTGCCGCCCGAGGCGCAGGCCGCGGCCGTCACCGCGGGCGGCGAGACGGCTCCGGGGGACACACAGGGCGCACAGGAGATCGCGGGCGCGGTGGAGGCGCTGCTGGAAGAGCTGGCCGCCTGAGCCGTCAGGACGTCGCGGCGATGACGAGCCAGACGTTGAAGGCGACGAACGCGGCGATCGAGAGCGCCGAGAGCCCAACGTAGGCCAGCCAGAGCCCCTCGAGCTTCCTCCAGTGGGGCCGCGCCCGGCCGGTCACGAGCGCCTTCACGTACGCGAGCGCGTCGTGCTTGAGCGTCGGCACCCCGAGCAAGTCCACGAAGACGTGGTAGCCGTCCATCTCGATGAAGCAGAAGGGGTAGAGCGCGAGCGCGAGCGCCTGCCACTGGATGATCCCGGACGCCGCCGCGAAGGCCTGGGTGAAGCTCCCCACCGGCGCGCGCGTCGCGAGCAGGAACCAGACAGCGCCCAGCGCCAGGTGGACCAGCGTGCCCGCCACCGCCGTGACGACGCGCGCCCGCCGGCTCGCCATGAAGATGTCGGTGACGTCCACGTAGAAGGTGGGCACGAAGCCGTGCAGGAACGTGAACCCGAACTCGCGCACGCGGCGTCCGTAGTGGACGCAGGCCAGCCCGTGGACGAGCTGGTGAAGGGCGACGCTCGCGAAGAAGAGGAGCTTGACCGTGAGGATGCCGCCCACGGCGTGGCCTTCGAAGCCGGAGAACACGTCGTCGAGCTCGCGGAGCAGCGCCACGGCGGTGACGCCGCCGACCACGCCGACCGCGAGGCACAGGAGGGCCGCCGCGCGCGTGAACAGGAGGAAGCCGCCCCAGCGGTAGAGCGCCTGGAAGAACGACTGGACGGCGCGGCTCGAGACGTTGACGCGCTCGAGCCCCAGCAGCGTCGTCTCGACGGCCTTCACGACGCGCTGGCGACGGTTCCGCGCGAGCACCTGGCGGAGGCGCGACCTCGGCCTCAGTGTGAGGAGCTGGGCGCGCTGGAGTTTGCGGATGAGGTTCGGGATGATGTCGAAGTCGAACTCGCCGTACCTGAGCACGTACGCGGTCGCGATCTCCTGGAGCGACGTGTGGCCGTCCATCCGCTCCCAGAGGAACCGCTCGTGCTCGGAGAGGAGGAGGAACCGGTCCGTCTCCGTATTCTTCAGAATGCAGGACCGCTCGCCGGCGACACGCGACGTGACCTCGGAGATCTCGAAGGCATCGGCGGCGATCCGCTGGGGGCGCGACTGGAGGAAGCCGAGCGCACTGCCGATCTCCCGGACCTCGAAGCTCTCGTCGTCGTGCCGGACGAGCAGCTCGAGCTTCGCGGGCCGGGGGCGGTCGGTCACCGCGACTCGACGTCGAGTCCCGTCGCCTCGAGGCCCCAACGGGTCGCCTCGGTCAGGCGGACGTCGGATGCCCGCAGGCGATCCATGAAGACGTGGACCATGGCGTAGAAGAGCGCCGCGGCGGCGTGCGGGCTCGCTTCGATGAGCTGGTTCAGGCTCTTCCGGTCGAGCACCAGGAGCGTCGCGTCGGTCTCGGCCTGGACCGTCGCCGAGCGCGACGCGCCGTCGAGCAGGCTCATCTCGCCGAAGAACTCGCCGGGCCCGATGCGATTCAGGAGCTGCTCGACGCGCCCCTTGACGACCTTGGAGACGATGACCGCGCCGCCGCGGACAAGGAACATCTCGTCGCCGGGATCGCCTTCGCGGAAGAGCATCTGGTTCTTCTTGAGCGTGCGCGCGCGGAGGCGTTGCGCGAGCGCCGTCAGGTCCGCCTCCGCGAACGCCGTGAACAGGCGGATCTCCCGCAGGAATGCGAGGAGATCGGCAGACGTCGGCACCGGCGGAGGACTCGCTGCTTAGGTGGACACGCGGCGGATGAGCGCGTTGCGGAACTCGTGCCGCCGCTGGCCGGCCGGCGTCTGCGCGAGCCGCGCGAGCGCGTGAAGGATGGTCGCCCGCTCGTCCTCGTTCAGCTCGTACTGTGCCAGGAGGGCGGCGGGCGAGCGCTGCAGCTCGAGGAGGAAGTCCGGATCGATCATCGCGCGCCCGACCAGATCCCTCAGCCCTTGCGCCATCTCGCTGTGGATCATATCAATTTCCCCAGCACTTTGATAGGCTCGCCGCATGCGGCAGGGCCTGAGGATCCTGGTCGTGGAGGACGAGCGCGGTGTCCGGCTGCTGCTCAAGCGCCTCCTGGAGGACGCCGGGGCGCAGGTGACGGCGGTCGCCTCGCCGACGGAGGCGCTCGCCGAATTCGAGCGCGCCGCGCCCGACATCCTCCTGAGCGACATCCGGATGCCCGGCGGCGATGGCTACGAGCTGATCCGGCGCGTGCGCGCGCTGCCGCCGGAGCGCGGCGGGAAGACGCCGGCGATCGCGGTCTCGGCCTCGGTCGGCGACGAGGAGATCTCGAGGATCCTGGCCGCCGGCTTTCAGCACTTCGTGCGCAAGCCGTTCGAGGTCGCCGAGGTGCGCGACGCGGTCGAGGCCGTCCTGGGACGGCAGAGCTCGTGAGCGGCGCCCCCGCCGAGCTGGACCGCCGCCGGGCGCTCCTGCGGGCGGCGCTCGGCTTCGTCCGTTGTAGCGAGGTTTATTGTGAGACAGGGGCGGTGTGGCTCCGCTCGCCCGAACATCGCCCGTTGGACGTGCCTCGTCGTTGGCTGTCGACTTGGAGTGGGATCGGGCTCGTCGCCGCCGGCATGGCGCGCCAGGGCCACGATCTGTCCCTCACGCGCTACGCCGAGCTTGGCTGGCGCGCCACCTTCTACGCCACGGGACGCGAGCACTCCGCGACGGGCGCCAGCGGCTCGGCCTTCGAGCCGACGCCGTTCCGGGCCGTGCACGCGGCGGCGTGGGAGACGCTCGGGCGGACGTGAGACGGCGGAGTGCCGAACGCGCGCTCGCGCGCGCGGTACTCGGCACCGCGCTGCTCCTGGCGGTGCCCGCGGCGCCGCGCGCGGCGACCGGCCAGTCCGAGCCGCGCGTGCCGTGGATCGGCTTCCTCGCCAACGAGCCCACACCCGAGTCGGCGCCGGTGCTCCGTGCGCGGCTCGCCGAGCTCGGCTGGATCGAAGGGCAGCACGTCAAGTTCTGGTACCGCTATGCGCAGGGCAAGTTCGAGCTCTTCCCCGGCCACGCCGAGGAGCTCGTCCGGCTCGGTGTGAGCGTCATCGTCGCCTGGAGCCCGCCGGCGATCGAGGCGGCGCGTAAGGCGACGACGACGACGCCGATCGTGATCGCCACCACCGACGATCCCGTCGCGAACGGGCTCGTCGCGAGCCTCTCGCGCCCCGGCGGGAACGTCACCGGATTCACGATGGCCATCCCCGGGCTTGCCGCGCGCCGGCTCCAGCTCCTCAAGCGGGCGGTCCCCGCGGCGGCGCGGGTGGCCGTCCTCTGGAACCCGACCAATCCGAGCGTCACCGCCGAGCTCAAGGAGACGCAGGCCGCGGCGCGGGCGCTCGGCGTGGAGGTCGTCCCGGTGGCGCTGTCGGCGAACACCGAGCTTCGGGTGGCGCTGGGCGCGATCACGAGCGCGCAGGTGGGTGGACTCGTCGTCCTCGCCGATCTTGTGACCGTGACGCACCGGGCGGAGCTCGTAAAGTTCACGGCGCGGAACCGCCTCCCTGCGGTTTATCCGCTGCCCGAGTTCGTGGACGCGGGCGGCCTCCTCGCCTATGGGGGGAGCTGGAGCGACGCCTTCCGCCGCGTGGCCGGCCGTGTGGACCGGATCCTCAAGGGCGCCGCCCCCGGCGAGCTCCCCGTGGAGCGCCCGGAGCGCTTCGAGCTCCACGTCAACCTCAAGGCCGCAAAGGCGCTCGAGCTTTCCCTCTCCTCCACCCTGCTTTCGGGTGCGGACCGGGTCGTCCGGTGAGCCGGCGCGCGGCCACGGCTCGTGCGGCTGCGGCGATCTGCGCCGCGTGCGCGGCCCCGCAGGGGTGGGTCTACGAGAAAAAGGGCGCGGCGCCGACGCGGCTCGACCACGACATGGCCGCCTGCCGCCAGGAAGCCCTGGACGCGAAGGCGTTTCCGATCTTCTCGTCGGGCAGGATCGACCGCGAAGTGTTCAACCGCTGCGGGGAGCGGAAGGGCTACGCGGTCAAGCGCGCGGAGTAGCCGCCGTGGTAGTCCGGCTCGCCCGGGGTGTTCTGAGGTCTCGCGCTCCGATGCTCACGAGCCGCGAGAAACCTCAGAAGTCCCGGAGATTTCAGTGGTGACCCCGGCGGGATTCGAACCCGCGATCTCGACCTTGAAAGGGTCGCGTCCTTGGCCAGGCTAGACGACGGGG
>JBGPIS010000166.1:0-6126 GCA_041484965.1 Methylomirabilia bacterium | reverse complement strand
GCTGGCTCGGCGTCCTTATCCCCGCGCTGCGCCCCGCGCCGCACGACCTCGAAGATCTTCTGCTGAGCCCGCACTCCGTCCGCCACGGTGGCCGCGGTGATCGGCACCTCCGGCTCCTGCAGGGTCTGGATCACGACCCACGCGGTCGAGGCGACCAGCGCGAGGATCACCAGAAGGGTGAGGCACCCTAGGCAGCCGAGCCGCATTCTCAGACCCTAGCACCACTGAGCGCTGACCTCGGCTCTCTTCAGGTCATTTAATCGATTACTTAGATCGAGTTGACAGGTATACACTCACCTGATATATGAAGAATGTACTCAAATAAGAGCTGGCGAAGGAAATCAAGATCGATATTCTGTAAGTCGCTTGCGCGGCGGGCGGTGCGGGCCCATTAGGGCCCGCGCCAGCGCGCGCCAGCAGAGGGAGCGCGGACATGGCGAAGGTGATCGGCATTGACCTCGGAACAACCAACTCGGTCGTGGCGGTTGTCGAAGGCGGCAACCCCAGCGTAGTTGCGAACCAGGAGGGCAGCCGCCTGACGCCTTCCGTGGCGGGGTTCACGAAGGAGGGGGAGATCCTCGTCGGCCAGGTCGCCAAGCGGCAGGCGATCACGAACCCCGAAAACACCGTGTTCTCGATCAAGCGGTTCATGGGACGCCGGTACGATGAGGTGCTCCAGGAGATCAAGCTCGTCACCTACAAAGTGGTCAAGGCCGGCAACGGCGACGCCCGGGTCGAGATCCGCGGCAAGCAGTACTCGCCACCCGAAATCTCCGCCATGGTCCTCAGAAAGCTGAAGGAGGCCGCCGAGGCGTACCTCGGCGAGAAGGTGACCCAGGCGGTCATCACCGTGCCCGCATACTTCAACGACAGCCAGCGGCAGGCGACGAAGGACGCCGGCATGGTCGCGGGCCTCGAGGTTCTGCGCATCATCAACGAGCCGACCGCCGCCGCCCTCGCGTACGGAATGGACAAGAAGAAGGACGAGACGATTGCCGTCTACGACCTGGGCGGCGGCACCTTCGACGTCTCGATCCTCGAGATCGGCGAGGGCGTGTTCGAAGTCAAGGCCACTAACGGCGATACGCATCTGGGCGGCGACGATTTCGACCAGCACGTGATCGACTGGATCGCCGAGGAGTTCAAGAAGGAGCACGGCATCGATCTGCGAAAGGACCGGATGGCGCTGCAGCGGCTGAAGGAGGCGGCAGAGAAGGCGAAGTGCGAGCTCTCGACCACGCTCCAGACCGAGCTCAACCTGCCGTTCATCACGGCGGATGCGAGCGGTCCCAAGCACCTCGTGCTCACCCTGACCCGAGCGAAGCTCGAGGCGCTGGTCGCCGACCTCGTTGACCGCACGCTCGGCCCGTGCCGGCAGGCGATGCAGGACGCGGGCCTCACCCCGAAGGACATCAACGAGGTCATCCTCGTCGGCGGCCAGACGCGCATGCCGAAGGTGCAGGAGGCGGTGAAGCAGCTCTTCGGCAAGGAGCCGCACAAGGGCGTGAACCCGGACGAGGTGGTCGCGGTGGGCGCGGCGCTGCAGGGCGCGGTCCTGACCGGCGAGGTGAAGGACCTTCTACTGCTCGACGTGACACCGCTCTCGCTCGGGATCGAGACGCTCGGGGGCGTGACGACCGTGCTGATCCCGCGGAACACGACGATCCCGACAAAGAAGGGCGAGACCTTTACGACGGCCGCGGACAGCCAGACGTCGGTCGAGGTCCACGTGCTCCAGGGCGAGCGGCAGCTGGCGCGCGACAATCGGACGCTCGGCAAGTTCCACCTGATCGGCATCCCCCCGGCGCCCCGCGGCATGCCGCAGATCGAGGTGACGTTCGACATCGACGCGAACGGCATCCTGAACGTGACCGCGCAGGACAAGGCGACGGGCAAGCAGCAGAACATCACCATCACCGCGTCGTCCGGCCTCACGAAGGACGAGATCGGGCGGATGGTGAAGGACGCCGAGGCGAACGCGGCGGAGGACGCGAAGCGCAAGCAGGAGATCGAGGTCCGGAATCAGACGGACTCGCTCGTCTACTCCACCGAGCGCACGCTCACCGAGCACGGCTCCAAGCTCGGCGAGGCGGATCGCAAGGCGATCGACGACGCGCTCGCCGAGGCGCGCGAGGCGCTGAAGGGCGAGGACGTCGAACGCATCACGCGCGCCCAGGAGACGCTCACGCGCGCCTCGCACAAGCTGGCGGAGATCATGTACCGCGAGGCCCAGGCCAAGGGCCCGCAGGCCGCCGGCGCGCCGGGCGGCGACGAACGGAGCGCCTCGGGTCCGAAAGAGGGCGAGGTCGTGGACGCGGACTTCGAGGACCTGGGCGAGAAGAAGAAGTAGCGCGCCATGCGGCGGGACTACTACGCGGTGCTGGGCGTGGCGTCCACGGCGGAGTCGCGCGAGGTGCGCCAGGCGTACCGTCGCCTCGCGCGGCAGTACTCGCCCGACATCAACTTCTGGGACGCTCAGGCCCGCGCGCTGTTCGAGGAGATCGCCGAAGCCTACCGCGTCCTGAGCGACCCGGCCGCGCGCACGATGTACGACCGCTTCGGCGCCGATCCGGCGCGGGGCGACGCGCTCCCCGCGGGCCGCCGGGGCGAGGACGTGCATGTGTCGGTCGAGCTCGACTTCGCTCAGGTCGTGCGTGGCGCCCGGGTGCGCTTCGACGCGTCCCGGTTCTCGCCGTGCGTCCAGTGCGCGGCGTCGGGTCAGGCCGCCGGCGCACGGTGCCCGGCGTGCGCCGGACGCGGCGTGCGGCGTGCGGTGGAGCGCGTGGAGGTCGCCATCCCGGCCGGGGTGGACTCCGGCGTGCAGATCCGCGTCGCCGGCGAGGGCCACGCGGGCCCGTTCGGCGGGCCGCGAGGCGACCTCATCGTCAGTACGCGGGTCGCCGAGCACGCGTTCTTCCGGCGCAAGGGCGAGAGCGTCCACTGCGAGGTGCCGATCGGCGTCTGGGAGGCGTTGCTCGGCGCGCGCATCCGGGTCCCGACGCCTGCGGGTGAAGCGGTGCTCGTCGTCCCACCCGGCACCACCGGTGGTCAGGTGTTCCGCCTGCGCGGCCAGGGGCTGCCGAGGCTCGCGGGCGAGGGCACCGGAGACTTGTACGTCGCGATTCGCGTCGACATCCCGAGCGGGCTCGACGCGCGGACCCACGACCTCGTGCGAGAGCTCGAACGGGTGATGCCGATGGAGCCGCGCGCGGCGCTCGAGCGGTACCGGGGGGGTGCGGCGTGAATGATCGGGGTAAGCCACTTTACATGATCGGCGTCGTCGCCGAGATGCTCAACGTCCATCCCCAGACGCTGCGGTTCTACGAAAAGAAGGGGCTGGTCCGGCCGAGCCGGACCGTCGGCCGCACGCGCATGTACTCGGCGGAGGACGTGGACGACCTCGCGCGCCTGCTCCGGCTCACGCGCGACCTCGGCGTGAATCTCGCGGGCGCCGAGATCATCTTAAAAATGAGGCGTCGAATGCTGGAAATGCAGAAGCAGATCGAGAACTTGCTCACGTACGTCCGCGAGGACGGCGGTGAGGCGCAGCCGCAGGTCTCCCGGGAGCCCCGCGAGGCCCTCGTCCGGGCCGCGTCCGGCCAGCTCGGCGCCATCGATCTGTTCTGAGAAAGGCCGGCGAGGCCAAGGTGATTCATGGCTGACGACAAGGATCTGACCGTTCCCGATATTCTCGCGATCCTGCCGCTCCGCGGCACGGTGATCTTTCCGCAAGCGGTGGTGCCGCTGGGCGCCGGCCGGCCGTCATCGGTCCGGCTCATCGAGGAAGCGCTCCAGGGGAGCCGGCTCGTCGGCGCGGTCATGCAGCGCGACGCGACGGAGGCCAGTCCCCGCGCGCAGGGCCTGCATCCCGTCGGGACGGTCGCGGTCATCCACAAGGCGCTGAAGCAGGCCGACGGCACGCTCCGCCTGATCGTGCAGGGGCTCGAGCGGTTCCGGATCCTTGAGTTCGTCCAGGAGGCGCCGTTCCTGCGCGCGCGGATCGAGCGCATCGCCGCCGACGCCGGCGCGTCGTCACTCGAGGTGGAGGCGCTTGCACGGAGCGCGACGTCACTGTTCGAGAAGGTCGTATCGCTGTCGCCGGCGTTGCCCGACGAGCTCGCGGCCGTCGGCGCGGCCGCCGAGGGACCGGGGGCGCTCGGGGACCTCATCGCCGCCTCGCTGCCGACGCTCCCGATGGCGCTCAAGCAGGAGCTGCTCGAGACGGTAGACGTCGGCGAGCGGCTGAAGAAGCTCGTGGGCGCCCTCAGCAAGGAGGCTGAGGTCCTGGAGCTCGGGTCGAAGATCCAGTCCGAGGTCCAGTCCGAGATGTCGAAGACGCAGCGCGAGTACTACCTGCGCGAGCAGCTCAAGGCGATCCAGAAGGAGCTCGGCGAGACCGACGAGCGTACGCAGGAAACCGAGGCTCTCCGCGAGAAGATCGAGGCGGCGGGCATGTCCGACGAGGCCAGGAAGGAGGCGCTGCGGGAGCTCGACCGGCTCGCGAAGATGCCGCCGGCGGCGGCCGAGTACACCGTCGCCCGGTCGTACATCGACTGGCTCGTCGCGATGCCGTGGCAGCAGGAGACGACGGACAAGGTCGACCTCGCGGGTGGGCGCACGATCCTCGACGAGGACCACGAGGGGCTCGAGAAGATCAAGGAGCGCATCCTCGAGTACCTCGCCGTGAAGAAGATCCGTCCATCGGGCAAGGACCCGATCCTCTGCTTCGTCGGCCCGCCCGGCGTCGGCAAGACGTCGCTCGGGCGGTCGATCGCGCGGGCACTCGGGCGGAAGTTCCACCGGATCTCGCTCGGCGGCATGCGCGACGAGGCGGAGATCCGCGGCCATCGGCGGACGTACATCGGCGCGCTGCCCGGCCAGATCATCCAGGGGCTCCGGCGCGCGGGGACCAAGAACCCGGTGTTCATGCTCGACGAGATCGACAAGCTCGGCATGGACTTCCGCAGCGATCCGGCGTCCGCGCTACTCGAAGTGCTCGATCCCGAGCAGAACGCGACCTTCCGCGACCACTATCTCGACGTGCCGTTCGACCTCTCGCGGGTTCTCTTCGTCACGACCGCGAACGTGCTCGACACCGTGCCGGCGCCGTTGCGCGACCGCATGGAGGTCATGCAGCTCGCGGGCTACACGGAGGAGGAGAAGATCGCGATCGCGCAGGCGCACCTCGTTCCGAAGCAGGCACGCGAACACGGGCTCGATCCCGACACGGACATCGCGTTCGTGCCTGAGGCGCTGCGCCTGCTGGCCCGCGGCTACACGCGGGAGGCCGGGGTGCGGAACCTCGAGCGCGAGATTGCCCGCGTGTGCCGGAAGGTCGCGCGCCGCCACGCAGAAGGCCGGCCGGAGCCGGTCCGGGTGACGCCCGACCTCGTGACGTCGTTCCTCGGCGTGCCCCGCTTCGAGTACGAGGAGCTCGAGGAGCGGACGCGGGTGCCGGGCGTCGCGATCGGCCTCGCCTGGACCCCGGCCGGCGGCGACATCCTGTTCATCGAGGCGACGCGGATGAAGGGCGCGCACACGCTGATGCTCACGGGCCAGCTCGGTGACGTGATGAAAGAGTCTGCGCAGGCCGCGCTGTCGTGGGTGCGGTCGCACGCCGCCGAGCTCGGGATCGCGCCCCACTTCTGGGAGACGTCGGACATCCACGTGCACGTGCCGGCCGGCGCGATCCCCAAGGACGGGCCCTCCGCGGGCGTCACGATCACCACCGCGCTCGCGTCGCTCCTCACGGGGCGGCCGGTGCGGCCCGGTCTGGCAATGACGGGCGAGGTCAGCCTCTCCGGCCGCGTCCTCCCGGTCGGTGGCATCAAGGAGAAGGTGCTCGCCGCGCATCGGGCCGGCATCCGAACCGTCATCCTGCCGGCGCGGAACGAGAAGAACCTGATCGAAGACGTACCCGCCGTGGTGCGGAAGGCGATGACTCTCCACCTGGCGAACTCCGTGCAGGACGTCATCCGGCTCGCGCTCGAAGAGACGCCGGCGCGCGCCGAAGCGGCGCCGCTCACGGGCGCGTCCTGATTTCCGGAATCCGCGAAACCCCAGCCTTGACAGGGGTACACGGGACTCCGCTACGATAGGTTCGTGACCCGTCTTGCGATCCTCGTG
>JBGPIS010000165.1:0-6148 GCA_041484965.1 Methylomirabilia bacterium | reverse complement strand
GGAGATGGAAATGACACAACTGACGATCACTCAAGCCCGGCGGAGTCTTCTCGATCTGCCCGAGCGGCTCAGACGCGTCCCCGAACGCGCGGTCAGCATCACGCGACGGGGTCGCCCCGTGCTCGCGGTCATGCCGTGGGAGTTCTACGAGAGCATCATCGAGACCCTCGATGTACTCAGCGACCCCGAGATGACGACCGCGCTGCGGAAGAGTCTCAAGGACTTGAAGCGCGGCCGACTGCTCACCCATGAGGAGGCTCGGAAGCGCCTCGGGGTATGACCCGTCCCGTTTATGACATCAAGTGGACGGAGACGGCGGTCAAACTTGCCGAGGCGATCGACAACCGGCGGATCCGGCGGGTCATCGTCGAGCGAGCGGAGCAGCTTGCTCATGATCCAGAGAAGCAAGGGAAGCCCCTCATTGGAGAGTTGGCTGGATTTCGCAGCGTCCGGGCAGTTGGCCAACGGCATCGCATCATCTACCGAGTGGAACGGAAGGCAGTGATCGAGCTGATCGTCGCCGTCGGGCGACGAAAGGCAGGCGACAAAGGTGACATCTACGAGCTGGCAAGGAAACTGCTGAGACAGGGCCTGTTGTTACGGCGGCCATGAGCCCGCGGGCCTGGTTGCCCCTCGCCGGATGTCTCGTCCTCGCGTCCGTCCTCGCCTTCTACCAGCTCGGCGCGCGGCCGCTCTCGAGCCCGGGCGAAGCCCGGTACGGGCTGATCGCTCGGGAGATGCTCGACGGCGGCGACTGGGTGCAGCCGCGCCTGAACGGTGTCCGCTACTATGAGAAGCCGCCGCTCGTCTACTGGAGCGTCGCCGCCGCCTACCGGCTGTTCGGCCAGAACGAGGCGGCCGCGCGCCTGCCGAGCGCCGCGGCGTACGTCGCCACGGCCGCGGTCACGTTCTTCCTCGCCGGCGAGCTGCTCGGCGCCTCGGCGGCGCCGCTGGCGGCGCTCGTCTTCGCGACCGCGGCGGGTCCCTTCCTCTTCGGGCGGCTCCTCTCCACCGACACCCTCTTCGTGCTCTGGCTCGCTGTCTCGCTGCTCGGCCTCGTGCTCGTCGCGCGCGGCCGGCGCGCCCCGCTCGGCCCCCTCCTGTTCTGGGGAGGGCTCTCGCTCGCGGCGCTCACCAAGGGCCTCGCGGGCGTCGTCTTCCCGCTCGGCACCGCGGTCACCTACGCGCTCCTCGTCGGTCCGAGGCGCCTCCTGCGGGATCTCCGTCCGCTCCTCGGCGCGACGATCGTGGCGCTCGTCCTCGTCCCCTGGCACCTCCTCCTGGCCGCGCGCGACCCCGACTTCCTCCGCTTCTATCTCGTCAACGAGCATCTCCTCCGCTTCGTCAACGCTCGGGAGCCGCTCGATTACACGTCGCTCTCGATTCCCGGGTTCTGGCTGGCGACCGCCCTCTGGTTCCTCCCGTGGTCGCTCTTCCTCCCGGCCGCCCTCGCGTCGCCCGACGTCCGCAAGGATCTCGCGCTCCCGCTCGTCTGGTCGGCCTGGGTACTCCTGTTCTTCACCCTGAGCGCGGCGCGGCTCGAGCGCTACGCCTTCCCCGCGTTCCCGGCCCTCGCCGTGGTCGTCGCCGCGTACTGGCGACGAGCGATGGACGCCCGGTCCGGCCCGGCCGGCGTTCGCGTCCCGGCGTGGACCGTCTTCGGTGTCGGCATTGCGCTCCTCGCGTGGCTCGTCGCGTCCCGGCAGAGCGCCGCGCACCTCGTCACCTGGCTCGTCACGCTGCTCGACAGCGTCTACCGCGAGTATTTCGCCAGCCACCCGGAGGCGGCGGCCGCCGTCGTCGAGGGCTGCTTGCGGCTCGTCCACCCCTTCGCGGTCCTCCTGCTCGTCCTCGGGGGCGCGGCCGCGCTCGCCTCGCGCCGGCCCCGCGCGCGCCTCGCGCTCGCGATCTGGCTGGCCGGCGCGGTCGGGATCGTGTGGTTCGTCGAGCTCGGCCACCGCCTGGTGGCGCCGGATCTCTCGCAGCGCGCTCTGGCGCCGATCATCCGCGTGCTCTGGGAGCCGCGGGCGGAGCTGGTCGTCTGGGGCACCTACGAGGACTACTGCGGCGTGACGTTCTACACGGGCTATGCGACCCGGATGCTCGACGGCACGCGCGGCGATCTCCTCTACGGTTATCGCAGGGGCGACGCGCCCGAGCGCTTCCTCACGCGCGAGGCGTTCGAGCGCCTGTGGGCCTCGCCAAGCCGCGTCTTCGTCGTCGGCGACCGCGGCCGCGCCATCCGGGGCGCCGTCCTCCTCGCCGGGGGACCGCGTTCCGTGCTGCTGACGAACCGGCCGCCACGACGCGCGGGAGAACCTCGCGGTACTAAATCACCATGAGACGGGCAGAATATACCCGTGCTGCGGTGAAGCTCGCCTCCCGCAGCGCCGCGGAGGAATCCCTGTAATCTGCATGTAAGCCATGATAGATTTACCTCGATGGGACGGCAATCGACGATCGTGCGGGTGAGCTCCAAGGGGCAGATCGTCATCCCGGTGGCAGTCCGCCGCAGGCTGGGTCTCAAGACGGGGCAGTCTCTGGCCGTACGCGCGGGAACCCAGGACGAGATCGTTCTTCGGCCGGTGGATCGGGACTCCGGCGCCGTGGACGAGATGCTCCGGCGTCTCCGCGCCGCCGCCAAGAAGCTGGGAGGCGATCCTCTCCGTGAGCTCCATGAGCGGCGCCGGCGCCAGCGTGAGATCGAGGCGAGGAAGCATGAGCGTTGGGGTCATTGACGCCGGAATCGCCATTGCCTGGATCCGCGGCGCAGCTCGACGCCGGAAGGAGCTGGACAGGCTCTACAGCGCCTGCCGTGACGGAAGCATTTCCCTCGTCATGTCCACGGTGAATCTGGCCGAGGTGCTGATCCATACCGCAAAGTATGCTCAGGTATCGGGAGTGGATCCTGTCGCCTTCCTGAAAGCCTCGGGGCTCCGGATTCATCCCCCTGACGAGGCGATCGCTCGGCGCGTCGCCAAGCTCGAGACCTCGCTCGCCGACGGGTTCGCCGCAGCCACCGCTCAAGAGCTCAGCGCCCGCCTTCATACCACCGACGGAGAGCTCGTCCGCCAGCTCCGGCGAGCGCGGCTCGCCATCACCCACTACTGATCGCCCTCGGGGGGTCGCGCCGGTCGAGGCGGTGAAACTCGCAGACATCGATTCGCACGCTCGTCTGGCGAAGCTCGTCCTGCTTCTGGCCCTCAGCGCCCTCTTTCTCTTCCCCAAACTCGGGATGCCGCTGCTTGATCCCGACGAGGGGCTCTACGCCTCGATCGCGCAGGAGATGCTGAGCCGCGGGGACTGGGTCATCCCTCACGTGAACGGCCTGCCCTACCTCGAGAAACCGCCGCTCTACTTCTGGCTCACGGCCGGCACCTTCTGGCTCTTCGGCGCCTCGGAGTGGGCGGTGCGCATCTGGTCGGCGCTGGCCACGCTCGGCGCGGTGCTCCTCACCTGGCGGATCGGGCGCCGGCTCTACGGCCCGCGCGCCGGGCTCTACGCCGGACTCATCCTCGCGACGGTCGTGGGCAACGGGCTCTACGTCCGGAAGGCGTCCACCGATCAGCTCTTCGTGTTCTGCCTCGCGCTCGCGATGTACGGGTTCCTGCGCGACGTGGAGCGGCCGGACCGCGGCCGCACACGCTTCCGCTGGTTCTACGTCGGGGCGGCGCTCGCCGTGCTCGCGAAGGGGTTCATCGGCCTCGTGTTTCCTCTGCTGATCGCGGGGATCGGCCTCGCGTGGGCGCGGCGGCTCTCGTGGCGTCACCTCAACATCGGGCGTGGCGCCCTACTCTTCGCGGTGATCGCGGTGCCGTGGCACGTGCTCGCGGCCTGGCGGTCGCCGACGCTGTTCGGGTTCTACGTCCTCGACAACCACCTCCTACGCTTCCTCGACGCCCGCCGGTTCGTCGAAGACGACGTGCCCATCTCGACGCTCGGCTTTCTCGTGGCGAGCTTCCTCTGGGCCTTCCCCTGGGGTGTGCTCACTCTGGCGCGCGCGGCGCCGGATGCGTCACCGACGGCGCGCTGGCGGCCGACGCTCGTCGCGTGGGTGCTCGTGATCGTCGGGCTCTTCGCGCTCTCGCGATTCAAGCACGAGTACTACGCGCTGCCCGCGTTCCCGGCGCTCGCGATTCTCATCGGCGGCGCGTGGGCGAGCGGGCGCGACATCGGCCGCTGGCTCTGGGTGGGGCTCGCGGGCTGCGTCGCGGTGGGCGCGTGGGCGGTCTGGGCCGGCGCGCAGCTCACGCCCGCCCAGGCGATGACCGGGCTCGCCGAGCTGAACGCCTACTATCGCATCCTGCGCGAGCAGGCCGTCCCCTTCCCGTTCGCGTCGCCGCGTCCGTTCGGCCTGCTCCTGCAGGGCCTGGGCCTCACGTTACTCGTGGGATGGAGCATCGCGACGCTCTGCTGGGCACGGGGTTGGCGCCGGAGTTCGTTCGTCGCGCTCCTGGCGGTGGCGGCAGTGATCACCGCGCTGATCCTCGAGCTCCTCCAGATCGTCGAGCCTCACCACTCGGCCAAGGCGGTCTCGCAGGCGATCGTCGCCCAGGCCGCACCGGAGGACGTGATCGTCTACGAGGGCTCGCTCGAGTACAGCCCGGCGCTGCCGTTCTACACTGGGCGCCGGATCCTTCTCGTGAACGGCGCGGTGGGATACTTCTCGTTCGCGTCGAAGCTGCCGGAGGCGCAGGGCGTGTTCATCGAGACGCGGGACCTGATCCGCCTGTGGGACGGCCCGCGGCGGGTGTTCCTCGTCGTCAGACGCCCGCGGGCGCAGAGTGTCGTGGCCGCGTTACGGCGGGATAGCGTGCGTGAGCTCGGGCGCTTCGGCTCGCGCTGGCTCTACTCGAATCGGTAGCGACGCGCCCGGACACGCGCGTCGTCTTTGGGTCGTTCAGCGCTTCTCCGGAGTCGAGCGCTCGAGATCTGCATCCACCATGATGTCGACCAGCTCCGAAAATGAAGTCTTGGCTCGCCAGCCCAGAACACGTTGCGCCTTGCTCGCGTTACCCACGAGGCGGTCGACTTCGGCCGGGCGCACGAGCGCCGGATCGACGACGACGTGCTGCTCCCAATCGAGTCCGGCTCTCGAGAACGCGAGCTTGCAAAGCTCACGAATCGAATGCGTCTCTCCCGTGGCGATCACGTAGTCGTCCGGCGCCGGCTGCTGCAGCATGAGCCACATCGCTTCCACGTAATCCTTGGCGTACCCCCAGTCGCGATAGGCGTCCAGGTTCCCGAGGCGCACCTCGCGCGCGCGGCCCGCTTTGATGCGGGCGACGCCATCCGTGATCTTCCGCGTCACGAATTGCTTCCCCCGCCGGGGAGACTCGTGATTGAAGAGAATCCCTGAACAGGCAAAGACGCCGTAGCTCTCGCGGTAGTTCCCCGTGATGTAGTGGCCGTAGACTTTCGCGACACCGTAGGGGCTTCGAGGATGAAAGGGCGTCGTCTCGGACTGTGGGCTCTCCCGCACCTTCCCGAACATCTCGGAGGTCGACGCCTGGTAGAAGCGGATCCCGGGGTTCACGAGGCGTATCGCCTCGAGGATTCGCGTGACACCGAGTGCGGTCACCTCCCCGGTGAGGATCGGCTGTTCGAAGGAAGTCGGCACGAACGACTGGGCGGCTAGATTGTAGACCTCATCGGGTTGCGTCTCCTTGAGTCGCGTGATCAGCGAGAGCTGGTCGTGGAGATCGCCCTCGTGCAGATCGATCCGCTCGAGCAGGTGCGCGACACGCTCGAAGGTTTCTGTCGAGGCCCGGCGAACCATCCCGAAGACACGGTAGCCCTTTTCGAGCAGAAACTCGGCGAGGTACGAGCCGTCCTGGCCCGTGATTCCGGTAATGAGTGCACGTCGGGTCACGACAATCATCCTAGCATCGGAGCACCGCCGGCCCTAAAAAGCTCGTCGACGACGACGACCGGGCGGTTCTGGGCCTCCTGGAGCACGCGGCCGACGTACTCGCCGACCACTCCGATGACGCCCGACTGTGAATCACCAGACCTTCCTGGCTGTGTGGCGACGGGCAGGACCATCGACGCGACACTTCGGCGCATTCAAATTGCGATTAAACTTCACCTCCGAGGCATGCGAGAGGACGGCCTACGGCCGCCTCGGCCACGCCAGCGGACGGTTGTG
>JBGPIS010000164.1:0-6173 GCA_041484965.1 Methylomirabilia bacterium | reverse complement strand
CACCGGACAACGAGTCGGTGCAGAAGGCGATCGCGATCATTCAGGACATCTGCCGCGAGGTCGAGCTGGACCGGATCTACCTCGGCAAGGTCAAGAAGATCGTCGAGTTCGGCGCCTTCGTCGAGGTCATCCCGAACACCGAAGGGCTCCTGCACATCTCGCAGATCGCCGAGTCGCGCATCCGCACGGTCCAGGACGTCCTGACGGAGGGCGACGAGGTCCTCGTCAAGGTCATCGAGATCGACGGCAACGGCAAGATGCGGCTCAGCCGCAAGATGGCGCTGCGCGATCAGCCGGCGCTCGCGGACAAGGAAAAGCTCAAGAATCCCCAGGCCGCGAATCCCCCGCGCGACTGAAAGGCGGTCGCCCGTGACCGAAGGCTACCGGAAGAACGTCCTTCCGAACGGCATCCGTGTCGTCACCGAGCGGATGGAGCACGTCCGCTCGGTCGCCGTCGGCGTGTGGGTCGAGACGGGCTCGCGCCACGAGCCCGAGAGCCGCGGCGGGATGTCCCACCTCATCGAGCACCTCGTCTTCAAGGGGACCGCCACCCGCTCCGCCGAGGCGATTGCCCGCACGATGGACTCGGTCGGCGGCCAGATGGACGCCTTCACAACGAAGGAGCACACCTGCTTCTACGTCCAGGTGCTGGACGAGCACCTGCCGCTTGCCGTCGATCTCCTGACCGACATCCTCCTGCACCCGGTGTTCAACGCCGAGGAGCTCGAGCGCGAGAAGTCGGTGGTTCTCCAGGAGATCAAGATGGTGGAGGACACCCCCGACGACCTGATCCACGACCTCTTCGCGGCCCAGATCTGGGAGGGCCACCCGCTCGGGCGCCCGATCCTCGGCAGCCGCGAGGCGGTGAGCGCGTACGCGCGCGAGACGGTCCTGAGCCACTTCACCGAGGAATACGTGCCGCCGCGGATCATGATCGCCGTCGCCGGCAACGCCACCCACGACCGGGTCGTGGACCTGTTCGGCAGCCACGTTGACGGTTTCAGCCGCCTGCCCGTCACGCGGTCGTCCAGCCCGCCGGCCATCCGGCCCGGGGTGAACATCGTCGGGAAGACGCTCGAGCAGGTTCACCTTGTCATGGGTTTCCCGGGCCTCCACCACTCGGCGCCCGAGCGGTACGCGCTGTTCGTGCTCAACGACGTGATCGGCGGCAGCATGTCGTCTCGACTCTTCCAGGAGGTGCGCGAGCGTCAGGGACTCGTCTACTCGATCCACTCGGGCGTGCAGGCGTACTCCGACACGGGCACGCTCTACATCTACGCGGCGACGGACGCGCCGAACTTCTCCAAGATGCTCAAGTCGACGCTCAAGGAGATCCGGGACCTCAAGAAGCAGGGCGTGACGGCGGAGGAGCTCGGGCGGGCCAAGGACCACCTGAAGGGCAGCCTCATGCTCTCGCTCGAGTCCACCTCGAGCCGGATGAACCGCATCGCGAAGCACGAGATGCACCACGGCTCGTTCCTGACGATGGACCAGATGCTCGCGGCGATCGACGCCGTCCGCCACGAGGAAGTCCAGGCGCTGATCACCGAGCTTCTCGACGAGGACCGCCTCGCGCTGACGACGCTCGGGCCGCTCGACCGCCGCAACCTCCCGCGCGAGCTCCTGCGGCACTGATCTGTTGGGGGGCCCCGACATGGCCCCCCCAACCCCCCCCCACTCGCGTCTCGATCGAGCTGAGGCTCGATCGTTCCTGCTGAGCGCGTCCCGACATGGCCCCCCAACTCTGCAACCCGCCCCGCGAAATCCGGAGATCCGCACGATGTTCTCTTTCGCTCGCCTCGCACGCTGGGGCCCCGGCCCCAGGCCGTGCTGCGGCTCGCACGATTTTCCTTTCTGGCTCGCCTCGGCCGGCGGGGCCCCCGCCCCGCGACGTCCTGCGGCTCGCACTTCCACTGCGAGCGGTTTTGCTCTAAGGTGAGAGCGTGATCGAGCGCTACACGCGCCCGGCGATGGGCCGCATCTGGAGCGAGGAGTCCAAGTACCAGGCGTGGCTCAGGGTGGAGCTGGCGGTGTGCGAGGCGTACGCGCGGCGGGGGCGCATCCCGCAGGACGCGCTGGCCCGGATCCGGCAGAAGGCGCGGGTGGACATCGGGCGGATCCTCGCGATCCAGGAGCGCGTGAAGCACGAGATGATCGCGCTCCTCACGAGCCTCGAGGAGCAGCTCGGTCCCGACTCCCGCTTCGTCCACATCGGCCTCACAGCGAGCGACGTCTGGGACACGGCCACGGCCCTCCAGCTCCGCGACGCGGCCGATCTCCTGATCGCGGGGCAGGAGCGCCTGCGCACGGCGTTCGGGGAGCTCGCCCTCCGCCACAAGGACACGCTCACGGTCGGCCGGACCCACGGCGTCCATGCCGAGCCGACGACGTTCGGGCTCAAGGCGGCGGTCTGGTACGCGGAGGCGGGGCGGAACCTCGAGCGCTTGCGCCGCGCGCGCGCGGCGATCGCGGTGGGCAAGCTCTCGGGCGCCGTCGGCAACTTCGCCCACGTGGAACCCGAGATCGAGGCGGAGGTCTGCCGGGAGCTTGGCCTCGAGGCCGCGCCCGTGTCCACCCAGATCGTCCAGCGCGACCGCCACGCCGAGTTCTGCGCGACGCTCGCCGTCGCCGCGTCGTCCCTCGAGAAGATCGCGCTCGAGGTGCGGGGCCTCCAGCGCACGGAGGTCCTCGAGGCGCAGGAGCCGTTCGGGGAAGGGCAGAAGGGCTCGAGCTCCATGCCCCACAAGCGCAACCCGGAGCTCAGCGAGCGGATCTGCGGGCTCGCGCGGCTCGTCCGGACCAACGCGCTCGCGGCCCTCGAGAACGTCGCGTTGTGGCACGAGCGCGACATCAGCCACTCCTCGGTCGAGCGCGTGATCCTGCCCGACTCGACGATCGTGCTCGACTACCTGCTCCACCTGACGACGTTCATCGTCGAGGGGCTCGATGTCGACCCGGCCCGGATGGCGGAGAACCTCGAGCTGAGCTACGGGCTCGTCTATTCCCAGCGCGTCCTCCTCAAGCTCACCGACGCCGGGCTCCCGCGCCAGGTCGCGTACGAGCTCGTTCAGCGCAACGCGATGCGCGCCTGGAAGGAGCGCCGCGCCTTCTTCGAGCTCCTCGCGGCCGACCCCCAGGTGACCGAGCGCCTCGGCGCCGACGAGCTGAAGAGCTGCTTTGACCCCGCGTTCTTCCTCCGCAACGTGGATGCCATCTTCAAGCGCGTGGGACTGCTGAAATGAAACCCGGAGGGCCCCCGGTGAAGGTCGAGACGCGCGAGAAGCTCTACGAGGGCAAGGCCAAGATCGTCTACGCCACCAACCAGCCCGGCGTGATCGTCCAGTACTTCAAGGACGACGCCACCGCGTTCAACGCGCTGAAGAAGGGGACGATCGTCGGCAAGGGCGTCGTCAACAACCGGATGTCGGCGGTCCTGTTCGAGCGGCTCGCGCGGGTGCCAATCCCGACGCACTACCTCGGCACGCTCTCCGACCGCGAGATGCTCTGCCGCCGGCTCGAGATCATCAAGATCGAGACGATCGTGCGCAACGTGGTCGCGGGCAGCCTCGCGAAGCGCACCGGGCTCGAGGAGGGGACGCCGCTCCGGCAGCCGATCGTCGAGCTCTACTACAAGTCCGACCCGCTCGGCGACCCGATGCTGAACGACGATCACGTCCGGATGCTCCGGCTCGCGACCCCGGCCGAGCTCGCCTGGATCCGGCGCACGGCGTTGAAGATCAACGGCGTGCTCCGGCCCCACATGCTGAAGCGCGGGCTGATCCTCGTGGATTTCAAGCTCGAGTTCGGCCGCGCGGCGAGGAAGCTCTACCTCGGCGACGAGATCTCGCCCGACACCTGTCGCCTCTGGGACCGGGCGACGCGCGAGAAGCTCGACAAGGACCGCTTCCGCCGCGACCTCGGCGGCGTCGAGGAGGCCTACCAGGAGGTCTACCGCCGCTTGGTGGGCGTCCCGGGTTCGCCGCCGTGAGGGTCCGCGTTCTGGTCCGCCTGAAGCCCGGGATCCTCGACGTCCAGGGCGCGGCCGTGAAGCGCGCGCTCGCGGGCCTGGGCTTCAGCGAGCTCACCGACCTCCGGATCGGCAAGGTGATCGAGGTCGAGCTCGATGCGGCGACGCCGGAGCTGGCCCGCGTGCGGGTCGGCGAGATGTGCCGGCAGCTCCTCGCGAACCCGATCCTCGAGGACGCCACGATCGAGATGACGGATGACCTTGCTCCGCAAAGGGCCGTTCGGTAAGATGAGCCAGTGATGAGATTCGGCGTGGTCGTCTTCCCGGGCACGTGGAGCGACTGCGACTTCTACTACGTCATCTCCGAGGTCCTGCACCAGCCGGTGAAGTACGTCTGGCACCGGGACCGTGACCTCGGCGACCTCGACTGCGTCATCCTGCCGGGCGGCTTCTCCTACGGCGACTACCTGCGCGCCGGCGCCGTCGCCGGACGCTCACCGGTCGTGGAGGCCCTCAAGGCCTTCGTCGCGACGGGCGGCCATGTCCTGGGCTCGTGCAACGGCTTCCAGATCCTCTGCGAGGCGGGCGTCCTGCCGGGCGCGCTCATGCGCAACGAGTGTCTCCAGTACCGCTGCCAGTCCACGCACCTCCGCGTCGAGAACGTCGAAACACCCTTCACGCGCGGGCTCCGGCTTGGCCAGGTGCTGACGATGCCGATCTCGCACGGCGAGGGCAAGTACCACGCGGACCCGGAGACCCTGCGCGAGCTCAAGGAGAAGAACCAGATCGTCTTCCGCTACGCGGGGGCGGACGGGCGCGTGACGGCGGCCGCGAACCCGAACGGCTCGCTCGAGAACATCGCTGGGATCGCGAACCCCGAAGGCAACGTGCTCGGACTCATGCCCCATCCCGAGCGCGCGTCGGAGGCGGCGATGGGCGGCGCGGACGGTGTCCTGTTATTCCAGTCCCTCCTCGGAAGCCTCGTCGAGGATGGCACCTTCCTCAAGCGGTAGCCGGGGTTGACGGGGGCTCCACCGAAGGTCACGCTCGACCTCGCGAGGGAATCCGGCCTCACGGCCGACGAATACGATCGGATCCTGACGCGGCTCGGCCGCGAGCCCACCTACACCGAGCTCGGCCTCTTTTCGGCGCTCTGGTCGGAGCACTGCGCCTACAAGCACTCGCGCATCTTCCTCGGGCGGCTGCCGACCGAGGGGTCGCGCGTCCTGCAGGGCCCCGGAGAGAACGCGGGCGTGATCGACATCGGCGACGGCTGGGCCGTCGTCTTCAAGATGGAGAGCCACAACCACCCGTCGTTCATCGAGCCCTTCCAGGGCGCGGCGACCGGGGTGGGCGGCATCCTCCGCGACATCTTCACGATGGGCGCCCGCCCGATCGCGATTCTCGACTCGCTCCGCTTCGGCGACCCAAGCGACGCGAAGACGCGCCGCCTGGTGAACGGCGTCGTCTCCGGGATCAGCTGGTACGGCAACTGTTTCGGCTGCCCCACCGTCGGCGGCGAGATCGCCTTCGCGCCCGAGTACGCGGGCAACCCGCTGGTGAACGTCATGTGCGTCGGCCTCGTCCGCGCCGACCAGATCTTCCGCGCCCGGGCCGAGGGGGTGGGGAATCCCGTCTTCTACGTTGGCAACAAGACGGGCCGCGACGGGATCCACGGCGCGACGATGGCGTCGGCGACCTTCGACGAGCACGCGGAGGAGCGGCGGCCGACGGTGCAGGTGGGCGACCCGTTCACCGAGAAGCTCCTCCTCGAGGCGTGCCTGGAAGCCATGATGACCGGCGCGCTCCTCGGGATCCAGGACATGGGCGCCGCCGGCCTCGCGTGCTGCACCTCCGAGATGCCGGCGCGGAGCGGCACCGGAATGGACGTCGAGCTCTCGCGCGTCCCGCAGCGCGAGGTGGCGATGACGCCCTACGAGATCCTCCTCTCCGAGTCGCAGGAGCGCATGCTGCTCGTCGCGGCGCGCGGCCGTGAAGACGACATCCGGCGGGTCTTCGCCAAGTGGGAGCTCGACGCGGTCGCGATCGGCCGCGTCACCGCGGGCGGGGCGCTGACGGTGCGGCACGACGGCCAGGTCGTCGCCCACGTCCCCGTGGACCTCCTGGCCGACGCGCCGAAGTACGCGAAGCCCACCGCGCGGCCGCCCTGGCAGGACGAGCTCGAGACCTTCGACCCGCTGGCGCT
>JBGPIS010000163.1:0-6177 GCA_041484965.1 Methylomirabilia bacterium | reverse complement strand
CAACGCCTGCGAGCTCGAGATCGCCGCGCTCACGGGTCCGCACTATGACCTCGAGCGCTTCGGCCTCCACTTCGTCGCCTCACCGCGCCACGCCGACTGCCTGCTCGTCACGGGCCCCGTGACGCGGAACATGGCGGAGGCGCTCCGGCGCACGTGGGAGGCGACCCCGGATCCGAAGCTCGTTCTCGCCGTCGGCGACTGCGCCCGCGACGGCGGCATCTTCCGTGGCTCCTACGCCGTTGTGGGCGGCGTCGGCGCCGTGGTGCCCGTCGACGCCGTCATCCCGGGCTGCCCGCCACCGCCGCTCACGATCCTCGCCGGCATCCTCGACGTGATCGGCCGCCTTCGCTGATGGCGGCCCTCGGGTTCCTCGTCGTGGCCGCGGCCGGCGTGGCGGCGACCGTGGTCGGTCTGGCCGGCGTCTTTGGCCGCGCGTGGACGCTCTCGGTGCCGTGGCTCGTACCGCTCGGCGGCCTCGAATTGGCGCTCGACCCGCTCGGCGGGCTCTTCCTCGCCCTCATCGGCGCCGTGGCCGTGCCGGCGTCCATCTACGCCATCGGTTACGCGGGCGGCGAGCGGCGCGGCGTCCTCGCCTACCTGGGATTCGTCGTCTCGATGTGCGCCGTCCCGCTCGCCGCGAACCTCATGACCTTCGCCATCGCCTGGGAGCTCATGGCGCTCACGTCCTATTTTCTCGTCCTCCACGACCGGCGCGCGCCGGACTCGGTGCGCGCCGCCTGGGTGTACGCGGTGATGAGCCACGCGGGGCTCGCCTGCCTCCTCGCGGGCATGCTGCTGCTCTCAGCCTGGACCGACAGCTGGCGGTTCGCCGACTGGCGTGCCGCCGCTCCCGGCCTCTCCGCGGCCGGGCGCGACCTCGTCTTCGTCCTCCTGGCGGCAGGCTTCCTCGGCAAGGCGGGCATCATCCCGCTCCACGTCTGGCTCCCGCTCGCGCACCCGGCCGCGCCGAGCCACGTCTCGGCGCTGATGTCCGGCGTGATGATCAAGCTCGGCGTCTACGGGCTCCTCCGCGCCAGCTTCGACTGGCTCGGCCCCGGGCCCGCGTGGTGGGGCGTCGCAGTCCTCCTGCTCGGCACCGCGTCGTCGGTGATCGGCGTCCTGTACGCGCTCGTCGATCACGATCTGAAGCGGCTGCTCGCCTTCCACAGCATCGAGAACATCGGGATCATCCTGATCGGCGTCGGCGCGGGGATGCTCTATCACGGGACCGGGCTCGAGGCGCTCGCCCTCCTCGGCCTCGCGGCCGGCCTCTATCACACCGTGAACCACGCCGCGTTCAAGGCCCTTCTCTTCCTCGCCGCCGGCGCGGTCGTGCACGCCACCGGTACGCGCAACATGGAGGAGATGGGCGGGCTGATCAAGCGCATGCCATGGACGGCCGCATGCTTCCTCGCGGGCTCGGCGGCGATCGCCGCGCTCCCGCCCTCCAACGGCTTCGTGAGCGAGTGGCTCACGTTCATGGCGCTCCTCCAGAACACGCGCCTCGCCCAGCCGGCGCTCAACCTCGTGTTCGCGCTCGGGATCGCGGGGCTCGCGCTGACGAGCGGCCTCGCGATGGCCTGCTTCGTCAAGGCGTTTGGCATCTCGTTCCTTGCGCTGCCGCGGAGCGAGGTCGCGGCGCGCGCCCAGGAGGCGCCCGGCTCGATGCGCGCCGCCATGGTCGCGCTCGCCCTGCTCTGTCTCGGGCTCGGCCTCGGACCGACGCTCGTGGTGCCGGCGCTCCTCGGCGTCGCGGCGGGGCTCACGGGCGCCGTGGCGCCGGCGGCGATCGGCGACTGGCTCACGCTGAGCGTCCCGGGCCACTTCGGGAGTCTCTCGACGCTCGCGATCACCCTCGCCCTCGGCGGCGGGCTCCTGCTCCCGCTCGTCCTCCTCCGGCTCGCGGGTGCCGCGCGCCGGGTGCGGCGCTACGAGACCTGGGGGTGCGGCCGCGTCCTCCAGACGGCGCGCATGGAGTACACGGCCACCGCGTTCTCGAATCCCTTCAAACGCGTCTTCGACTTCTTCTATCGGCCGGAGAAGCGGCTCGAGATCGCGTTCCATCCCGAGTCGCGCCTCTTCGTCGAGCGGATCGAGTACGGCAACCCGACTCGCGCGATCTTCGAGGACTGGCTCTACCGGCCCGCGCTCGACGCCCTCTCCGCCCTCGCCCGCCGCGCGCGCGTGATCCAGTCGGGGAGCGCCAACGTCTACCTCGCGTACATCCTGGCCGCGCTCCTCGTCCTGCTGGTGCTCGCGTGATCGTCGATCTCGTCATCGCGCTCGTCCACGTGGCGGTCGTCGCCGCCGGCGCGCCGCTCCTCGTCGGCGTGCTCCGCACGCTCAAGGCGCGGCTCGTCAGCCGGCGCGGGCCGAGCCCGTGGCAGCCGTACGCGGACCTCCACAAGCTCCTCCGAAAGGAGGCGGTCGTGTCGACGACGACCTCGTGGGTCTTCCGCGTCACGCCGTACGTCCTCGTCACGACCATGCTGGTGGCCGCCGTGATCGTTCCCGTGCTCGCCTCGCGCACGGCGCTGCCATTCGCCGGGATCATTTTGTTGATGTACCTCTTCATGCTCGGCACCTTTTTTCTCGCGCTCGCCGGGCTCGACGCGGGCAGCGCGTTCGGGGGCATGGGCTCGAGCCGCGCGGTGGCGGTCGCCGCGCTCGCCGAGCCGACCGTGATCCTCGCGGTCTTCGCGCTCGCGCTCCGCGCCGACACGACGAACCTCGGCGGCATCGTCGAGCGCTTCGCGCGGGAGCCATGGCTCGCGGCGAACCCGGGGCACCTCCTCGCCTTCGCCGCGCTCTTCATCGTCATGCTCGCCGAGACGGGCCGGCTCCCCGTGGACAACCCCGCCACCCACCTCGAGCTCACGATGATCCACGAGGCGATGGTGCTCGAGTACTCGGGCCGCTACCTGGCGCTCGTCGAGTGGGCGGGCGCGATGAAGCTGTTCCTGTTCATGACGCTGCTCACGAACCTCTTCTTCCCGTGGGGCATGACGAGCCTCGTCGAGCCGGTGCCGCTGCTGCTCGCGCTCCTGGCCCTCGCGGGCAAGCTCGCCCTCCTCACGGCGGCGCTGGCCCTCCTCGAGACGGCCATGGCGAAGCTCCGGCTCTTCCGCGTGCCCGAGCTGCTCGCGGGCTCGTTCGCGCTGGCCCTCCTGTCCGTGACGGCGGTGTTCCTCGTCCGATGACGACCGCGTCGAACCTCCTCGCGTTCCTCGGCCTCGTCGTGACGCTGGCCATCGTCTGGCGGCAGAGCTGGCCCGGGCGCCTCCAGCTCTTCACCGCCCAGTCCGCGCTCCTCGCCGTGCTCGCCGGGACGATCGGCGCGCTCGCCCACCGCCCGGGCCTCGTCGGCGTCGGCGCGCTGTTCGTCCTCGTCAAGGCGTGGATGATCCCGCGCGTGCTGCGGCGTATCGCCGCCGGCATGCCGGTGCGGCCGGTGGCGCCCGGCAAGTCGTCGGGCATCGCGCTCCTCGTCGCCGGCGCGCTCGTCGTCGTCGCGTACGTCGTCATGCTCCCCGTCAACGCGCCCACGGGGCTCCCCACGGAGGGCGCGATCCCGCTCGCGTTCGCGATGGCGCTCATCGGCCTCTACCTCTGCGTGACCGGCCACGACGCGCTCGGCCACATCCTGGGCTTCCTCGTCTTCGAGAACGGCATCTTCGGCCTCGCCATCCTCGCCACCTACGGCCTGCCGGGCATCGTCGAGGCCGGCGTGTTCCTCGACGTGCTCGTCATCGTGCTCATCATGGAGGCGGTCGTCGGCCAGGTCCGCCGCGAGCACGACTCGATCGAGGAGGATCGCCTGCGGGAGCTGCGCGGATGACGCTCCTCGTCCTTCTCGCGGTTCCGCTCGCGGGCGCGCTGATCCTGGCCCGCGCCCGGGGCGCGCTCGCCACGGCGCTCCACGGGGCGACGGCGGCGCTCACGCTCGCCGGGGGACTCATGGTCGCTATCTCGGTGTATCGGACCGGGGACCTGCTCGCGCTCGACGGCTTCCTCCGCGCCGACGCCCTCTCGGCGTGGATGACGGCGCTCATCGGCATCGTGGCGGCGCTCGCCGCCATCGAGGCGCCGCGCTACGTCACCGACGCCGGCTCGCGCCGCTTCTACCCGCTCTTCCACCTCTTCGTGTTCACGATGCTGCTCGCCGTCACGACCGACGACATCGGGCTCATGTGGGTCGCGATCGAGGGCACGACACTCGCGTCGGTGTTCCTGGTGAACTTCGAGCAGACGCGCGCCTCGCTCGAGGCGTCGTACAAGTACCTGCTCATCTGCTCGGTCGGCATCGCCATCGCGTTCCTCGGCACAGTGCTCGTCTACTTCGCCGGCGTCCAGCAGTACGGCGAGGCGGCCCACGCGCTACGCTGGACCACGCTGCCGCGGCTCGCGCCCGGGCTCCCGCCGCGGCTCATCGAGCTCGCGTTCGTCTTCCTCGTGGTGGGCTACGGCACCAAGGCGGGCCTCGCGCCCATGCACACGTGGCTCCCCGACGCCCACAGCGAGGCGCCGGCGCCGGTCAGCGCGCTCATGTCGGGCGTCCTCCTCTCGGTCGGGATCTACGCGATCTTGAGGTTCAAGCTCGTGGTGGACCTCGCGGCCGGCCCGCCCTTCGCGCGGCGGATTCTGCTGACGCTCGGACTCCTCTCGATGGCGGTCGCCGCGCTGTTCCTCTGGACCGCGCAGAACTTCAAACGCATGCTGGCGTACTCGAGCGTCGAGCACATCGGCATCGTGTGCGTGGGGCTCGGCTTCGGCGGCCCCTGGGGCGTGATGGGCGCGCTCCTCCACATTGCGAACCACGCGCTCGCGAAGTCGGTGCTCTTCCTTCTGGCCGGCAGGATCCGCGCCGCGTACGATTCCGCCGAGATCGCCGCCGTGCGCGGGCTCCTGACGCCGCTCCCGCGGACGGGCGCGTCCTTCCTCGCGGCGATGCTCGCGCTCATGGGGCTCCCGCCCTTCGGGCTCTTCACGAGCGAGGTGCTGATCTTTGGCGCGGGTCTACGCGAAGGCCCGGTCGCGCTGGCGCTGCTCGGCCTCGTCCTCCTCGTCGTCGCCTTCGCGGGGCTCCTGCGCGCGACGAACACGATGCTCTACGGCGTGCCGGCCGGCGCGCCCGGGCGCGCGACATCCGGCGCCTGGCCGGCGATCCCCGTCACGGTGGCGCTCCTGCTCCTCACCCTCACCGGCCTCGCGTGGCCGCCCGGGCTCGCCGACGCGCTCGGGCAGATCGCGGCGATCGTGGCGCGCTGACATGGCGGCCGTCACGCTCGATGGGCTGACGCGTGCCGTCGCCGAGGCGGGAGCGACCGGCGTCACGACGCGCGGGGTGGGCGGGCTCGAGTGCCAGCTGCCCGCGTGGGAGATCCCGGCGCTCGCCGACCGCCTCGAGACGCTCGGCGCCGCGTGCCAATTCCTCGCCGCCGCGGATACGCGCGAGCGCTCGGGTGACTTCACGCTGGTCTACGCGTTCGCTCCGCCGACGCTCTCACCGCGCGCCGCCGTGCTCGTCTCGGTGCCGGCCGACGTCGCGAGCTTCCCTTCGCTCGCGACACGCTCGTTCGCGGCGAGCCGCTTCGAGCGCGAGATCCACGACCTCTTCGGCCTGACGCCGCTCGGCCACCCCGACCCGCGGCGCCTCGCCCTCCACCAGTTCTGGCCCGAGGGCTACCACCCGCTGCGCCGCGACGTCCGTGCCCGGACCGACTTCACGGACGCGGGCCAGCCGTTCCCGTTCCGCCGCGTCGAGGGCGAGGGCATCTTCGAGATCACCGTCGGGCCCGTCCATGCCGGGATCATCGAGCCCGGGCACTTCCGCTTCAGCGTCGAGGGCGAGACGATCGTGAACCTCGAGACGCGGCTCGGCTTCGTCCACAAGGGCACCGAGAAGCTCTTCGAGACGCTCCCCTTCGACCGGACGCCGGAGCTCGCCGAGCAGATCTCGGGCGACACGAGCGTGGGCCACGCGCTCGCCTACTGCCAGGCCCTGGAGGCGCTGACCGACTGCGACGTCCCCCCGCGCGCCCGGTGGCTGCGCGTCGTGCTCCTCGAGCTCGAGCGCCTCTACAACCACGTGGCCGACGTCGGGATGATCGTCAACGACACGGGGTTCGCCTTCGGCCATGCCCACTGCTTCAGGATCCGCGAGGAGCTGCTCCGGCT
>JBGPIS010000162.1:0-6187 GCA_041484965.1 Methylomirabilia bacterium | reverse complement strand
ATCGCGGCATAGGTGATGCCCACTCGAAGCACCTCGTCGACCCGGCTGACACTCTCGAAGAATTCGGTCCAGTCGAGCGCGGACATCAGACGCATGCTCGTGATGACGTTCCGGACGGTCACGTTCATCGCGGCCTGCCGCTGATGCTCGACCCGGACGATGTCGTCGGGTGTCGTTCCCTGGGCCGCCAAGCGTCCGTCCAGCCAGAGCAGCGCCGGGGTGACCGTCGGGTCCTGATCGCGCAGCCGCTGGACGAGCTGCACCGCAAACGCCGTCACCAACGGGGCATGCTCGAACGCCTGGAGAGCCATCGCCACCGGCTTCACGGGTTGGCCGCCGAGTCCGAGGAGGTCGTCCGCCAGCGCGTCGGCTTCCTGGCACGCCGCTCGCCCGCGGACGATCGCCTCCGCTAGGCGTCGAAGATTCTCGACGAGCACAACCCGCAGGGTGATCGCGACCGCCCAGAGCTCACCAATGGTCAGGGGCTGTACGCGCTGGTAAGCGTGCACGAACCGACGGAGCGTTTCCGGGTCGAACCGGCTGTCCGTATGCGCGACGAACGCCCAGGCGATTCCGTAGACGCGCGGATAACCCGCGAGGGGCCCCTCGGCCAGCTTGGGCAGCTGCCAATAGAAGCCGGCCGGCAGGTCATCGCGGATCTCGCGGAGCTGCTCGTCGACGATGTGGAAGTTGTCGACCAGCCACTCCGCCGCCGGAGTGATCGCGCGGTCCTCCCGAATGGCCTTGGCGATCGCCTGGTACGCCTCGCGCAGCACGCGTCCGTTCTCCTCGACGCGCGGCAACAGTCGACGGCCCTTCTCTAACTCGCTCGTGACATGCTGGGCTGCGGCCAGGCTCTCGGCGTGCTGTTCGAGGCGCTCGACGCCGAAGAGCTCCGCGCGGATTGGCTCTTCGAATGGCTGTGGTGCAAACTCCGCAGAAGGGTGGGCGCTGGGCATTGCCGTCTCAGAAGCGAAGGAATCTGGTTAACTACTCGCGAGGCCGAGAGCTTGCGGCGGGAGCGCTAAGGCCCGCCGGCCTCTTCCATGAAGAGAAATCGAGTATACAGGAACGCGCCCGTTGGAGGAGCCATGTCTCGCACTGAAGCCGGCCCGGAGAACGTCTCGATCAGTTGCGTCGTCTGGGGGCCCCCGCCGCGATCCTGGCGTGGCGGGCCGGGCACTATCCTTACTCCCGTTCGATCTCGCTGTCCGTGCATCGGCGATCTGGGTGAATCGCCCGGGATGGCAGCAAGCCATCGTGTTTATCGAGATTGACGGGGAGTCACTCGGAGTTCAGCGCGATGCTGAATGACCTTCTGGCCGTGTGCGTCGCTGCCGCGGTCGCGGTGGTGTGTGCCACGATCCTCGGGGCAGTCGAGCTACCAGGAAAGTGTTGCAGGCGGCACCTCCACTGAGGGACTCGGAACAGCGTGAAGCGTCACTCGTCGACGAGTTGCTTGCAGGTGTGCCCGCCACAGAAGATGATGTCCCACGTGACAAACACCCCCAGAACCGCCGCCGCGAGAACGATCCACTCCAGAACATTCACCACGGTGTGCTCCTTCGCATTCAGATTTCACCCAGTGTTTACGATGTCTCCGATGATCAGTGCGATTCGCCCTGCTCGAAAGTAAAGCAATGGCGCGGGCGTAGTTGTGTCATGCTGCGGGTGTCTGGTTCGGTCGCTGGTTCGCTGTGGACCCCCTCCCCATCAGGCCGTGTCTCTGGCGCTCGCTTCCGCTGTTCCAGGGCGTGGTTCTTTGTCGCGGGAGACGTATTCGGAGGTGCGCGATGGCACACAAATTGTTCATCGGAGGCCTGCCCTTTTCGACGTCGAGCGATGGTCTTCGCGAGATGTTCACGCAAGCGGGCGGGGTTGAGTCGGCGGCGGTCGTCATGGAGCAAGGCACCCTGCGCTCGCGCGGGTTCGGCTTCGTCGAGATGGCGACGGCCGAAGAGGCCGAGGCGGCGGTCAAGAAGTTCAACGGTCATGAGATGGATGGCCGGACGCTGAAGGTCGAGCTTGCCAAGTCCAAGGGCGCGGGCGGCGGCGGGTACCGGAGCGGCGACCGCGGGGCGCGCTGGTAGACAAACCAGCATGCAAGTCACGGCATTCTCGACCCCGGGCCGTCCCGAATGGCGATGGCGCATTTGCAACTACGGGGGCGAGACCATCGAAGAATCGAATACGAGCTTCCTGACGATCGCCGCCGCCGTGGCCCGCGGGACGGAGCGGCTCGGGCAGATGGACGCTGACGACCGGTCGACAGCGACTCATGGCTCCTGGACGACCGCGCGTCGCCGCGGCCGGTGACAGCGGTTGCCCTCTTTTCGTGAAGACGAGCGAAACGGGCCGGGAAGAGCATTCCCGGCCCGTTACGAGCAGCGGCAGCGGTAGAAGCGACGCGCCGAACTCGGCGTCGGCGCGGCTCAGCTCGACCGGATAACGCGCACGAACCTACCAGAGCTCGCGTGAAGCCAGGCGGGCGCCCTCCGCAAGGCTGGCGAGCTTCGCCCAGACGATGTCCGGATCCACCGCCGCCTGGCCGAGCCACGTGCCGAACCCGCAGTCCGTCCCGGCGATGACGTTCTCACGGCCGACCAGCCGAGCGTAGCGACTGATGCGCTCGGCGACGAGCGCCGGATGCTCCACGAAGTTCGTGGTCGAGTCGATGACGCCGGGGACGATCACCTTGCCGTCAGGCACCCGGACGCCCTCGAAGACGCGCCACTCGTGGGCGTGTCGCGGGTTGGCGGCCTCGAAGGAGATCGCGACGGGGCGCGCGGCGAAGACGATGTCGATGATGTCCGCCAGCGGCACGTCGTAGTGATGGGGTCCCTCGTAGTTGCCCCAGCAGATATGCATGCGCACCTGGTCCGCAGGGACCGCCGCCAGCGCGTGGTTGAGGGCCTCGACGTGAAGCCGGGCCACCTTGCGGAACTCCGCGACGCTCAGGTCGGCGAACTGTATGTGATGCCCCATCGCGAGGTCGGGACAGTCGACCTGGAGGACGAGCCCCCCGCCGGCGACCGTCTCATACTCGTGCTTCATCGCCTCGGCGATGGCGAACAGGTAGGCCTCGTGGCTCGGGTAGTGGTCGTTCCGAAAGAAGAGGGAGACGACACCCGGCGAGGCGGCCGTCAGGAACGCCTCCTGAGCCTTGATCGGCGCGCAAGCCGCCTGGAGGTTGGCGACGTCGGTGCGAGCCGCTTCGGCGTCTCGCACGGAGATCGGTGTCGTGCAGGCCGGCGTCTTCCGTCGCGCGCGGCCCGGGTCCCCGAACACCCGGCGAGCCATGCCAGGGAAGTCCACAAGGTCCCGGTACTGGAGGGGCTGGCTCGTCCCCTCGAAGCCCTGCAGCCGGTCCTTGATGTACGTCGCGTAGCTCGGCTTGCTGTACTCGCCATCGCTGACGACGTCGAGGCCGACCTCAGCCTGCTTGCGAACCACCTCGGCCACCGCCGACCGGGTCCGCGCGGCGAGGGCACCGGGATCGACCGGGACGCCGTCCTCCTTCGCGAACATCGTCCGCGCCAGGTCTTCGGGCCGCGGCAGGCTTCCCGTGTGGGTCGTCAGGATGCGCTCGGTGCTCCGTCTCATGCGTAGCGACTTGAATACCACAGGGTTCGACGAGTGTCATCGATTTCTTGGTGCGGACCTCGGACTTGCTATATTCTCTCTTCCCCATGGGAACCGACCGCAGCCGCGGTCCCCGCCGCCGCCTGCTCGTCGCGCTCCTCGTCGCCTGCTGCATCCTCGCCGTCCGCGCCGCCGCGCAAGACCAAACCTCGCCCCCGCTCCTCGTGATGGTCTCCGTCGATGGGCTCCGGCCCGATTACATCACCGCCGCCGATGCCCACCACGCGAGGGTTCCCACCCTGCGCCGCTTCCTCAAGGAAGGCGCCTTCGCCGCGGGCGTGGAGGGCGTCATTCCGACGGTGACCTATCCGAGTCACACGACGCTCATCACCGGCGTCTGGCCGGCGAAGCACGGGATCCTCGCCAACACGCCGTTCGACCCGCTGCGCACGAACCCGGGGGGCTGGTACTGGTACACGGAAGACATCCGCGTGCCCACGCTCTGGGACGCCGCCACGCGGGCGGGACTGACAACGGCCAGCATCCAGTGGCCGGTGAGCGTGGGCGCGCGCATCACCTGGAACATCCCGGAGTTCTGGCGCGCGGGGACGCCCGCCGATGCGAAGCTCGTCCGCGCCGTCTCCACGCCGGGCCTGCTGGCGGAGCTCGAGCCAGAGCTTGGCGAGTACCCGCGCGGGCTCGACGCCGAGGCCGACGAGCGTCGCGGACGCTACGCCGTGCGGCTGCTCGAGAAGAAGCGCCCCAGTCTGCTCACGCTGCACCTCGTCGCGCTCGATCACATCGAGCACGAGACCGGTCCATTCAGCTCGGAGAGTCTCGCCGTGCTCGAGCGTCTGGACGCCGTCATCGGCAAGCTGCGCGAGACGGCCGAGCGCCTTGCGCCCGGCCGCGCCTACGTCGCCGTCGTGTCCGACCACGGCTTTGCGCGGACGGCCATGCAGTTCAATCCATTCTCGGCGTTTCGCGCCGCCGGCCTCTTCGCCGTGGACGGGCGCGGAAGGATTACGGACTGGAAGGCGATGCCCTGGACCTCGGGCGGCTCAGCGGCGATCGTGCTGAGGGATCCCGCGGACGCCTCGACGCTCGCCCAGGTTCGCGAGCTGCTCGACACGCTCGCCGCCGACCCGGCCAACGGAATCGACCGTGTCCTGGATGCCGATACGCTGCACAAGCGCGGGGGTTTTCCACCGGCATCGTTCCTCGTCGGACTCAAGCCTGGGTGGCAGACTGGATCGAGCGTCTCCGGCCCGGTCCTGTCCAAGAGCAGCCTTCGGGGCACTCACGGGCACCTTCCGGATCTGCTCGAGCTGCGCGCGTCCTTCTTTCTCGTGGGTCCGGGCGTGCCCGCGGGTCGCTCGCTCGGTATCATCGATATGCGCGACGTCGCGCCGACGCTCGCGCGCCGTCTCGGTCTCGCGCTTCCCTCCGCCGACGGCAAGACGCTGCTGCCCTGATTTGCCGTCAGCGACCGGGCCCTACACCCGCTCGACCTCCGGCCGGCCGAACAGCCCGTACGGCCGCACGAACAGCACGGCGATGAGCACGAGGTAGGAGGCGACGTTGCTGAATCCGCCGCCCAGGAGCGGGTCCACGTAACCCGCCGCCAGACTCTCCAGCACGCCGACGACCACGGCGCCGACGATGGTGCCAGGAATGCTGTCGAGGCCGCCGATGATGACGATCGGGAACACCTTGAGCCCGACGAGCACCACGCCGAATCCGCCGCCGGACACGAACGTCCACAGCGTGCCCGCGAGGACCGAGAGCACGCCGACCATGGCCCACGTGATCGAGAAGTGCCGGTGGACATCGATGCCCATCGCCATCGCGGCCTCCTGGTCGTCCGCGATGGCCCGCAGCGCCACCCCGGTCCGACTCCGGCGAAAGAACCAGCTCACGACGGCGATGCAGACGGAGGCGACGGCCGCCGCGACCAGCTTGTCGGGCGAGACCAGCACGCCGCGCACCACGAGCGGATCCGGCGGGATGGGAAGCGGAATCGCGCTGGGGACGCCCCCGAACACCAGCGCGGCCGCGCCGCGCATCAACGCGCCGAGACCGAGGGTGACCATGATCAGGGAGATCAGCGGCCGCCCGACCATTCGGCGCAGGACCAGCCGGTTGAAGACGAGGGCCACCGCGACCATGCCGGCACACGCGGCGCCCATGGCTCCGGCCAGCCCGAGCCCCATCGCGTGGAGCCCCGCGGCCACCAGGCGCGAGCCGAGCATCGCCCACTCGCCCAGCGCGAAGTTGATCATGCGCGACGCCTTGTAGACGACGACGAACGCGAGGGCGATCAGGGCGTAGATGGCGCCGGCCAACGCCCCGTCCACGAGCAGGGAGACGAAGAACAGCACTCGGTCGAGACGTCAGGCGTCGGGGCCGGCGGCGTTGCGGAGAAGGGCCTCGTACTCCTGCAAGGTGTTCACGTCACGCGGGCGGGGCCGGTCGACGGGAACCGGACGGATCCAGTCGCGGTGGGCGTCGACGATCTTCCACGCGGCCTTGTCTCCGCGCAGCGCGGCGAGCTGCTCGAAGAGCTCGCGGGCGAACACCAGGGGATGTCCCTCTCGGCCGCGGT
>JBGPIS010000161.1:0-6198 GCA_041484965.1 Methylomirabilia bacterium | reverse complement strand
GTCGCGCGGGTGGACGCGCGCGCCTACGGCGGGCGGTACGACCTCCTGCGGGATCTCGCGCTCAACCTCTTCTGGGTGAACCGCTACGCGATGACCATGTACGAGAAGCGCCCGACGCGCTGGCGCGACGTCCCGCGCGGGCGCGACGACGTCTTCCTGCCGGTCTTCAAGCCCTGGGACGCGAACGAGTTGACGAGCGCGGTCGAGGCCGGGTACCGCGCGCTCCCGCCGACCTGGGACGAGGGGACCGAGGACAAGATCTCGCGCATCCTCCTCGACGTCTTCCGCCACAAGCAGGGCGCGGGCGCGGAGCTGCCGGCGATCAAGCCGACGGTCGCCGAGATCCTGGCGAACCCGAGGAATCTCACCTATCACCTGCTCGCCTACGACCCAGACTACCCGGGCTACGGCGGGGACGACATCATCGAGTTCGCCCACCGCGCGCCCGAGCTCGAAGCGCTCATGCGCCAGGCGATGGTGCTCCACAACCAGTACCGCTGGGACCGCGCGAAGACGCGCGTGATCGAGGTCGGCAAACTCCACGACGACGACTTCGTCGTGGTCTTCCACCCACGGAGCGACGACGTGCTGCGGTTCATCCGCCGCGTGAAGGGTGGCCGGCGCGGCCGACCCCGCCGCCCGGCGCCGCTCGCCTCGCGCCCCCCGGTGACGCCGTACCCGCCGATCGACGTCCGGGCGCGCTTCACCGTCATGCCCCGCCTCGAGTCGCTCGCCGTCTACCGGGGTGAGCGCGTCTGCACGAACGACGACCTGATCCGCAACTCCGCGTACTGCTGGTCGCCGATGACGTCCAACGAAATCGAGGCGAAGACCGGGATCGTCGAGCGGCGCTACACCGAGCTCGATCTCGACCACATGGCGCTGCTGGCCGCCCAGCGGGCGCTCGAGAAGTCCGGGCGCCGGCCCGAGGAGATCGGCGCGGTGCTCTTCTGCTCGTGCACGTCCACCAAGATGATGCCCTCGCTCGCGACGTGGCTCTCGGGCCAGCTCGGCGTCTTCCAGACGCACGCCTCCTGCGACATCGTCGCCGCGTGCGCGGGCCTCCCCTACGGTCTCTCGGAGGCGGTGCGCCTGCTCCAGGAGGTCGAGCGCCCGGTGCTCGTCGTCTGCGGCGAGAAGTTCTCGGACAAGATCGGCACGGTGCGGACGTCGCGCATGATCTTCGGCGACGGCGCCGGCGCGATGGTCGTCGCGCCGGCGCCGGCCGGAGCGGCGCCCGACATCGAGTGGTTCCAGACCTACGCGAGCGGGCCGATGAGCGAGGTGGACTCGATCATCTGGCCCAACCCCGAGTTCGACAACAACATCACCGTCTACGGGCCCGAAGTGCGGGCGCTCGCGAAGCGCTATCTGACGCAGATGATGGGCGAGCTGAGGAGCCTGCCCCACCCCGAGGGCGGCGCCGGCTCGCTCCTCGACGCGATCGACCTGATCGTCCCCCACCAGGCGAACAAGACGATGGTCGTGAAGCTGGCGCAGGCCGCCGGCGTCCCCGCCGAGCGGCTCTACTTCAACATCCAGAAGGTGGGCAACACGTCGTCGGCGTCCATCCCGCTCGCGATCCACGACGCCGCGCGGGACGGGGTTATCGATCGGCCGATGAGGATCTTCGCGCCCGGCTTCGGCGCGGGCGCGGTCGGTGGCTACGTCGTCATGCGCGTGGATCCGGCGATCGTCGCGCAGTAGCGGGGGTCAGCGGAACTCGTAGCCGGGCGTGATCTCCGTCTCCATCTCGGCGGGCGACGCGGAGCGGCCGTCGAAGAACATCGCCACCTGCTCGCCGAGCGGGCGCCGCCGGTTGATCTTCACGAAGATGTTCCACTCGTCGTGGGCGCCCTTGCTGTAGGCGCTGCTGGCGCGAAGCGCGTAGTAGCGGACGAAGGCGCCCCGCCGTCCGGCGTCGCCGGCCACCGCGCGGCGGAAATCCTCGTGGGCAGCGGCGCGGGTCGCCGCCCAGCGCTCGATGCATCCCGTGGTGTCCTCGTCGCCGCAGCCGAAGAAGGCGCGCATGTCGCCCGGTCCGGTGAAGTGCGCCATGTCGAAGTCGCGGCCGGCGCCGTCGTCGCCGGCGAGGACCTGGGTCCACATGAGCATGTACTCCTCGCCCCCGGGCGAGCGGCCGGCCACCGGCGGCATCTGGTAGGTCCCGGGATCCAGGACCCAGACCCCAGCGCCGAATCTCTTCTCCAGACGCGCCTTCACCGAGGCCGCGATCTCGAGGTTGACCTTCTCGTTGCCGCCGCCGCGTGGGCTGATCGGCGTGCTCGCGTAGATGACGAGTCGGCCGGCGGCCCGCTGAGCCCGGACGTCCCCGCGGATCTTCTGGACCTGCGCGGTGACGGCGCCGGCGAAGGCCGGGTCGACGCAGTACTTCATCCCCACGACGGCCGCCTCGAGCGCCCGAGGTGGCGTGCACTCGGCCGCCGTGCCGCGTCCCGTCGCGAGGAGCAGGACGACGAGCGCGAGGAACAGCGGCCGCGGTGTCAGCGTCGGATCGGTCATGGCCCTCCGGGAAGTGAGCGGAGTATCGGCACCGGCCCGGGGCCTGTCAAGGCCAGACGGAGATCAGCGCCGGGCCGGTCACCCGGAGCGCCCGGCCGAGCGCCTCGGCGAACCGCGCCTCGCTGTCAGCGGCGAAGGCCGGCACGCCGAAGCTCTGGGCGAGCCGCTGGAGCTCCGGCGCCTCCGAGGCGCTCTCGCCGAAGGCCACGATGGTGACCGGCACGCGGAGCCGGATCGCGGTCTCGAGCTCGGCGGCGGCGGCGACGAGCCCCGCCCCCGCCGTGAAACAGACGACGCGCCGCTGCGGATGAACCAGGTGGGCCGCGATCGCGGCGGGCAGCGCGAAGCCCGTCGCCACCGACCCGTCGGACACGAGAAACTCCCCCGGCGCGACCGCGTCCCAGAACGCCGCAACGTCGCCCGCGTGGGTGCCGGGGTCCACGGCCGCGAGCGTCCCGGCCTCCATCGCGTCCCGCGCGAGTCTCACGACGCGGTGGCGCGGCAGGCCGCCCCCCGCCGCCGCGGGCGCCGCAACGAGCTCGCGCTTCACGCGATCGAGCTCGGCCACATCCCAGTCGGCGCGCGCGCGATCGCGGAGCCGCGGCGCGAGCTCCTCGACGATCAGCGAAAGCTCACCCACGACCTCCGTCACCGGCCGGTGGAGCTCGGCCGCCGCGGGGAATGGAGCCAGGTGGAGCAGCGGCGCGGTCGACGGCCAGACGTCGAGGTTCAGCTCGACCGCGTCGAGCCCGAGCGCGACGATCAGGTCGGCGCGCGTGAGAATGCGCGCCTCCGCCGCGCCGCCCGGGAGCACGCCGAGCCGGAGCGGGTGCGGGTCCGGCACGGCGCCCTTCGCCCTGGGCGTGGTCAGGACCGGCGCCGGCAGCGCCTCGGCGAACGCGCGGAGCCAGGCGGCGCTCGCGGGCGCGCGGCAGCCGAGGCCGGCAACGAGCACCGGCCGCGACGCGCCCGCGAGGAGACGGGCGGCGGCATCGAGCCGCCGCGGATCGGGCGGCGGCAGCGGATCGGGCCGGCACGACGTCGCCAGCGGCACGGCGGCCTCGCCGGCGACGCCGGGCGGCACGTCCACGTGGACGGGGCCGCACGGCGGCTTCATCGCGAGCTGGACCGCGTGGGCGATCCAGTGGGCAGCAGACCCGGCCTCGACGCGGAGGCTCGCCTTGCACGCGAGCAGCGTCCCGGGGTGGCGATCGGTGAGGAGGATCATCGGCGAGCGGTCGAGCGCGGCGTGGGCGACGCCCGCGCCCGCCGCGGCGACGCCCGGCCCGGGGCCCGCGAGCGCGGCGCCCGGCGCGCCGGTCAGGTCGCCCGTCACGGCCGCCATCACGCACGCCGCCGCGTCGCCGTAGGCGAGCACGAGCGGCAGGTCGCGGGCGCGCGCCGCCTCGAGGAGCCGGAGGTGTGTGCCGGCGCCGGGCACACCGAAGATCCGCGGCGTCCCGGCGCGCACCAGACCGTCGATAACAACGTCCGCGACGGTCGTCCGGCTCACGCCGCGGTCATGGCTTGGCGAGGCTCTCGAACACGGGCCGCATCCGCTCCAGCGCGAGGCGGAGGTTGGCCTCCGAGTTCGCGTACGACAGGCGCAGGTAGCCCTCGCCGTGCGCCCCGAACGCCGTCCCCGAGAGCAGGGCCACGCCGGCCTCGGTCAGGAGGCGCTCGGCGATCTCCCCGGAGGGCCGGCCCGTCGCCGTGACGTTCGGGAAGACGTAGAACGCGCCGCGTGGCCGCGCGCACCGCACGCCCGGCAGGCGGTTCAGGCCGTCCACGAGCAGGTCGCGCCGCCGCTTGAACTCCGCCACCATCCGCCCGACGGGCGTCTGGTCCCCCTGCAGCGCGGCGATCCCCGCGAGCTGGACGAAGGACGCCGTGCACGAGGCGGAGTTCACCATGAGCCGCGTCAGGTGCTCGGCGAGAGGCTGGGGCATGACGCCGTAGCCGAGGCGCCAGCCCGTCATCGCGTACGACTTGGAGAAGCCGTCGAGGAGGATCGTGCGCTCGCGCATCCCCGGCAGCGTCATGATGGACGCGAACTCACCCTCGTAGAGAAACTGGCGGTAGATCTCGTCGCTCAGCACCGGAATCCCCCGACGCCGCGCGACGTCGGCGATGCGCTCGAGCTGGCCCCGGTCCAGCACGCCGCCCGTCGGGTTCTGGGGCGAGTTGACGATGATGAGGCGCGTGCGCGACGAGACCCGGCGCTCGAAGAGCTCGAGGTCGAAGCCGAAGCCGCTCTCCTCGCGGAGCGGGATCGGCACCGGCACGGCGCCGACGAAGTTGATGACGGATTCGTAGATGGGGAAGCCGGGGTTCGGGTAGATGACCTCGTCGCCTTCGCCGGCCAGGGCCATGATCGTGAAGAACATGATCGGCTTGGCGCCGGGCGTCACCACGACCTCGTCCGGCGACACGGGGACGCCGCGGGTCTCGCCGATGTGCTTGGCGATCGCCTCACGCAGCTCGGGCAGGCCCGCCGACGGGCCGTAGTGCGTCGCGCCGGCGTCGAGCGCCTGCTTCGCGGCCTCCTTGATGTGCGCGGGCGTGTCGAAGTCGGGCTCGCCGATCTCGAGGTGGACGATCTGACGGCCCGCGCGCTCGAGCGCCTTGGCGCGCGCCAGGACTTCGAACGCCGATTCCGTTCCGAGGCGCAGCATGCGTGACGCGACGTTCATGGGATTCCCCTTTCGGACGGCCCCGATCTTTCGGAAGGCCCTTATTATAAGGCGTGCGATTCGTCCGCGTCCCGACCGGCCCGTTCCGCATGGGCTGGGAGTCCGGCCACCCGTGCGAGCGCCCCGCCCACGAGGTCTGGCTCCAGGAGTTCCTCATCGCGACGACGCCCGCGACCAACGACGACTACGCGAGGTACATGGCGGCCACGGGCGCTCCGCCGCCGCCCTTCTGGAGCGACCCCGCGTTCGCCGATCCCCGCCAGCCCGTCGTCGGCCTCGCGTGGGACGAGGCGGTCGCGTTCGCCGTCTGGGCGGGGGCGCGGCTGCCGACGGAAGCCGAGTGGGAGAAGGCGGCGCGGGGTGGCCTCGCGGCAGCGCGCTATCCGTGGGGTGCGGCGCAGCCCGACGCGCGATTCGACCGGCCGCCACGGGTGGCGAGCACGCCGGCGAATGCGCTCGGCCTGACCGACCTCGCCGGCGTGTGCCACGAGTGGTGCGCTGACTGGTTCGGCGACGACTACTACGCCCGGTCGCCCGCGCGCGACCCGCGCGGGCCGGGCGCGGGCGACCGCCGGGTCAGCCGCGGCGGCGCCTGGCGCCACGCCGACCCGTGGAGCCCGGTCGCCCACCGATCGTCGCTGCCCCCGCACCTGCGCTACTCCGATTACGGTGTCCGGCTCGCTCGGGACGTCCCGCCGGAGATAGAATAGCGGCGGCCATGGCGCGGGCACAGCGGTTGGTGCTGCGGGAAGGCATCGTCGCCGGCGTGATCGGTGCGACCGTCGTCGCCGTCTGGTTCCTGCTCTTCGACCTGGCCCGCGGCCGGCCGTTCCTCACGCCGGGGCTCCTGGGCGCGGCGGTCTTTCAGGGCGTCAACGACCCGATCGGGCTCCAGATCACCGCCGGGCCCGTCATCGGCTACACGGTCCTCCACGGCCTCGCCTTCGTCGCGTTCGGCGTCGTCGCCGCGAGCATCATGGCC
>JBGPIS010000160.1:0-6234 GCA_041484965.1 Methylomirabilia bacterium | reverse complement strand
GCGCTCGCCGATCTGCGCGACGCCGCCCAACGGCTCGATCAATACTACGTCCCCACGCGGTACCCGAATGGGCTTCCGGCCGGCACACCCGCCGACGTCTTCTCGAAGGCTCAGGCGTCCGAGGCGGTGGCGCACGCACGGCGGCTCGTCGAAGCTGCCGCGGGGCTCATCGGCTGACATGATCAAGGGCGTCGAGATCCACGCGCTCCGCCAGATTCCCGACGAGCGCGGCAAGGTCATGCACATGCTCCGCCGCGACGATCCCTGGTTCGCCGAGTTCGGCGAGATCTACTTTTCCGTCGTGTTCCCCGGCGCGGTCAAGGCCTGGCATCTCCACAGGCGGATGACACTGAACTACGCGGTGCCGAGCGGCCGGATCAAGCTTGTGCTCTACGACGACCGCGACGACTCGCCGACGCGCGGCGAGCTCCAGGAGATCTTCAGCGGCGAGGACTCCTACGCCCTCGTCACCGTGCCGCCGGGCGTCTGGAACGGCTTCAAGGGCCTCGGCACGGCGCCGGCCATCGTCGCGAACTGCGCGACGGTTCCCCACGATGGCGACGAGATCGTTCGCCTGGACCCGCTCAGCGAGAAAATTCCCTACCGCTGGGAGCTTCGCCACGGGTAGGGCGGCGGCATGAAGGCGCTGGTGATCGGCGCGTCGGGGCTCGTCGGGGGGGCACTCGTGCGCGTCCTCGGGCGGAGCGACGTCGAAGTCGTCGCGGCCGGCCATTCGCGTGCGAGCGGCGGCGCGATCGCCCTCGACGTTCGTGCTGCCACAAGCGTCGAGCAGGCACTGGCGACGAGCAGGCCCGACGTCGTGTTCCTCGCCGTCAACGTGTCGGGTGGCGTGGACCGCTGCGAGGAGCAGCCCGACGACGCCTACGCCGTCAACGTCGAGGGTACCAAGCACGTCGCCGCGGCGTGCGCCAAGCAGCGCGCCGCGCTCGTCTACTACTCGACCGATTACGTGTTCGACGGCAAGTCCGGCCCTTACGCTGAAGACGACGCGCCGAATCCTGTCAGCGTGTACGGGCGCACCAAGCTCGAGGCCGAGCACGCCGTGCGGCAGCTCGCGCCGCGCCACCTGATCGTCCGGACGACGGCCGTCTACGGCTGGGACCGCGCCTCCCGCAACTTCGCGATGCAGGTGTGGGAGCGTCTCGGCGCCGGCCAGTCCATGCGCGCGCCCGACGACCAGCTCTGCAACCCGACACTCGCCGAGTTCCTCGCCGAAGTCAGTCTGCGCCTCGTCCAGATGGGCGCCGAGGGCGTCGTGAACGTCGTCGGCAAGGACCGGCTCTCGCGCGCCGAGCTCGGCCGGCAGCTGGCCCGCACGATGGCTCTCGATCCGGCGCTCATCGCCGCCGTGCCCACGAGCGAGCTCCGCCAGCAGGCGCCGCGTCCGCTCTGGGGCGGCCTCAGGACCGACAAGCTCTCGGCGCTCCTCGGCACGGAACCGCTCGATCTCGCCGAGTCGCTCAAGCGCTTCCGCCGCGGCTGGCGCGCCGACACCCACACGACGGGCGCGCCGAAGGCCGGCGCGAGGGCCGCCGCGACGGAGGCCGAGCAGCTCAAACAGGAGATCCTCGACCGCGTGCGCGGCTACTGGGAGCTGGCCCACCAGCGGGCGCCCTTCGTGCCGACGAAGAGCCGCGTGAACTACGCCGGACGCGTCTACGGCGCCGAGGAGCTCGTCAATCTCGTGGACGCCTCGCTCGACTTCTGGCTGACGCTCGGCCCGTGGGGCGATCTCTTCGAGGCGAAGCTCCGGAAGTATCTCGGTTGCCGCGACGTCGTTCTCGTGAGCGCGGGATCCACGGCAACCCTATCGGCTGTGATGGCGCTCATGTCGCCGCTGCTCGAGAACCCACTGCGCCCGGGCGACGAGGTCATCACCCCTGCGGTCACGTTCCCGACGACGCTCGCCCCGCTCGTCCACGGCGGGCTCATCCCCGTCTTCGTCGACTGCGAGGTCGGTACCTATAATGTGAACCCCCGGCTTCTCGAGGGCGCCATCGGGCCGAAGACGCGCGCGATGATGATCCCGCACACCCTCGGCATCCCGTGCGACCTCGACGTCGTGATGGATCTGGTGAAGCGCCACAACCTCTATCTCGTCGAGGACTGCTGCGACGCGCTCGGAGGGACCTGGCGCGGCAAGCCGCTCGGCACGTTTGGCGACCTCGCGACACTCAGCTTCTTTCCCGCCCACCACATCACGACGGGGGAGGGGGGCGCGGTCGTCGTCAACAACCCGAAACTCGCGAAGATCGTCCGGTCGGTGCGCGATTGGGGCCGCGGATGCTGGTGCTCGCCGGGGGAGTCGAACACCTGTGGCAAGCGGTTCGGCTGGGAGCTCGGCGAGCTCCCGCGCGGCTACGACCACAAGTACATCTACTCGACGCTCGGCTACAACTTCAAGCCGACCGACATGCAGGCCGCGATCGGCTGCGCCCAGCTGGACCGATTGCCCGGCTTCGTCGAGAAGCGCCGCGCGAACTTCCGGCGGCTCCACCAGGCGCTCGAGCGCTACCGGGATCGGCTGATCCTGCCGACGCTCGATGCGCGCGCGGACCCGTCGTGGTTCAGCTTCCCGATCACCGTGCAGGAAGGGCTCGCGCGCAACGAGCTGGTCCAGTGGCTCGAGACGGCGAACATCGAAACCCGCCAGGTGTTCGCCGGGAACATCCTGAAGCAGCCGGGCTACCGCCAGATCGCCCGGCGCGTCCACGGGACGCTCACCGAGACCGACCGGATCATGCGCGACACCTTTTTCATCGGCGTGTATCCGGGACTGACCGACGACATGCTCGAGTTCGTGGTGAGCGCCTTCGAGGGATTCTTCAGCCGCCGATAGCGCTCAGCCGCGAACCTCCTCGAGCACGGCGAGGAGGGCGTCGTGGATCCGGCCGTTGCTCGCGACCACGGCGGGCGCGTCGAGGTCGAGCGGCCCGCCGGTGAGATTCGTGATGCGGCCACCCGCCTCCTCGACGAACAGGCCGCTCGCCGCGACGTCCCACGGCCCGAGCGAGAGCGCCCAGAAGCCGTCGAAGCGCCCGGCGGCGAGCCAGGCGAGATCGAGCACGGCAGAGCCCATGCGCCGGATGCCGCGCGCGCGCACGATGAAGGCGGCGTGCTCGGGCAGGTTCGTGTCGTCGGTCTCACGGATGTTCGAAGGGAAGCCGGTCGAGAGCAGGCTTTCGTCGAGCGTCGCGGTCGGCGAGACGGCGAGGGGCCGCTCGTTGACGGTCGCGCCGCGTCCGCGCTCGCCGACGTAGAGGTCGTCCCGGCTCGGGTCGTAGACGACACCGAGCTCGACGCGGCCGGCGGTCTCGAGGCCGATCGAGACGGCGAAGACGGGCACGCCGTGGGCGTAGTTGGTGGTGCCGTCGAGCGGGTCGATGATCCAGCGGCGGCCCGAGCGGCCGGCCTGGGCGCCGCGCTCCTCGGCGAGAATCGCGTCGTCGGGGAAGGCGGCGAGGAGCCGCCCGACGACCAGATCCTCCGCGCGCGCGTCCATCTCCGTGACGAGGTTGGTGGGCGTGCCCTTGTAGGCGATACGGCGGGGCCCGCGCAGCTCCGCGTGAAGCAGCTGGCCGGCGGCGCGCGCGGCGTCGATCGCCACGCGCCGTTCGAGCGAGGCTGACATGTTCCCGGCGGAGTATATCAGCTATGCTCTGCCGGCTGGTACCCAGACCAACACGGGAGGAGCGCGATGGCCCAGGCCGATGGCAACACGTCCGATCTCCGCGAGGAGATCAGCAAGATCCGCAGCGACATCGAGACGATTCTCGCCCAGCCGTATCCCACCCTGTTCCAGGAGCCCGAGCAGTGGGCGGCGGTCGTCCTGAGAGCCTCGGCGGCGCTCCTCGCGGCGACCTCGTTCGGTGAGTGTCGTCGGGCTCGACCCTACGCGCCACTCCGACCCGTGATCGAAGCTGACGGCACCCTGCATTGGTGCTGCGCGCACGACCCCGAGCACCGCGCCACGTGAGGCGGAGGATCCGCGCATAGGTCCGCGCGACCGGCCTCGGCTCCCCGATCTCGCGATTGCCGCCGCGGTGGTCTCAGGCGCCGCGGGGATGATGGGGGTCTTCCTCGACACCGCCTGGCACCGCACGATCGGTCGCGACTCGTTGTTCATCCTGCCGCACCTCCTCATTTACTCGGGCGGCCTCGGAATCTGGGCGGCGTCCGCCGCCTGCGTGACGGCCGCCACGCTCGGGCGCGCCGGCGACTTCGGCGGCGCGATCCTCGCTGTCGGCCGCCTCCGGATTCCCGCGGGCTTCGGCATCGCGGCGCTCGGCGTGCTCGTCGTCGGCGCCGCCGCGCCGGTGGACGTCTGGTGGCACTGGATGTACGGCAAGGACGCGCTCATCTGGAGCTTCTCGCATCTGATGGGCCACTTCGGCGCCGGAGTCACGGCGATCGGTCTGCTCTTCGCCGTGGCGGGCCAGGCGGGCCGGGGAGTCTTCCGGAGGCGCTGGCTCTGGCGGCTCGTCATGCTCGCCGTCTTCGTGGATCTGGTTCACCGCGCCCTCTTCGTCCAGGCGCACTACACGATGATCCCGGAGAGCCGCACGCCCGACCTCTATCCGTACCTCGCGTCGCTCCTGCTCCCGCTGGTGCTCGTGGCCGCCACGCGCGCGCTCGGCCCGTGGGCGCCGACCCTGGCGAGCCTCGGCTTTCTCGGGCTGGCGTTCTTGACCGACGCGATCCTGCGAGCGATCGAGTTCGACCGCTACACCGTGACGCCGCTCGTCGCGATTCCGGCACTCGTGCTCACGCTCGTCACGCGCGCGGCCCGTCGTCACCGCGCGCGTGCCTGGCTCGCGGTGGTCTCCGGCCTGCTCTTCGTGCTCGTGTTCACGGGTCTCGAGACCGCGTGGATGGCGCGCGTCGTCGGCCACCCCTGGCCGCTCGATCGCGTCATAGCGGGGGTTCCGCGCTCGCTCGTCGCGGGCGCGCTCAGCGGTTGGGTCGGCTGGGTGCTCGGCGGGGTTCTCGTTCTCACCGCGACGGGCGCTCCCGCGGCGTCGGTCTTTGGCAGCGTCGCGCGCGCTCGATGGGCCGTGGCCGCCGCGCTGCTGCTCTCCGTCGCCGGGCTCGTCTCCACCTGGCAGCCGCAACGCTTCGGCCCGCCGATGACGGTCGAGGAGCTGAAGCTCGTGCCGGTGCCGGACCTCCGCTACCAGGACGCGATCTTCTGGAACGTCCTCTTCGAGGACGCGTGGCTCTCCGCAGCGCGGGTCGAGACGCGGAGCGAGGGAATCATCGACGGCTTCCCGCTGCCGGTCGGGCCGGCGTGGTGCGCGCCCGACGAGGCCGCGCTGGCCCCGGCGCTGCCGGCGCTCCGCTTCACCATGGAGGTCAACGGCGCGGTCGTCGAGCTCGCGCCGTACCCGCTCGTGCGCCTCCGCCTACGCGACGGGAGCTACTGCGCGTGGGTGGGCGTCGTCTCGCTCGTGCAGCGGGCGAGCGAGAATCGCTTCGTCTACACGATCGAGCGCGCGTCTCCCACTGGGCCGGCCAAGACGCGGGTCGAGATGCTCGTGGTTTTCAAAGACCCGTAGTGTCAGGGCGATGTGTCCTCTTGGAGACACTTGAACGGGCGCGCGATGTACGGTAGAGAAGTGATGTGACGAACAGCGAGTACCAGCAGCTCGTCGAGTTTCTCGGCGGCAAGTTCACCGCAATTGACCAGCGCTTCGACGGGCTGGACCAGCGCTTCGACGGGCTCGAGCGTCGCTTCGATGCCGTCGAGCGGCGTCTTGACGTGCTCGAGCACCGCATTGACGCGCTCAGGGTGCGCTTCGACGGGCTCGAGCACCGGCTCGACGCGCTCGAGCGGCGCGTGGAAGAAGGGTTCCGTGAGGTATTCAGCCACTTCGACGCGATCTATCGGACGCTCGAGCGCCTCGAGCAGGAGTACCACGCGATCCTCGAAGGCGTACGACGCATCGAGACCCTGATGGTCGACGAGCAGTACAAGCGCGAGGTGCTCGAGCGGCGAGTGGACGAGCTGAAGGATCAACTCGCCGTTCTGCAAACGCGGGTTCAGGAGCTGGAGCAGCGGCTTCGCGAGTAACAGTCTCGCCGGTGACGCTCGCGCTCGCGCTCGCCCTGGGCGCGGGCTGGTTCGGCTTTCCCGGCCTCCTCTGGGACGTCGCCTGGCACCGCACGATCGGGCGCGATAGCTTTCTCTCGCCCCCGCACGTCCTCATGTACACG
>JBGPIS010000159.1:0-6274 GCA_041484965.1 Methylomirabilia bacterium | reverse complement strand
TGGCCGCGCCGTCGGGCGGGGCTGCGATGGTACACTCCCGCGCGATGATTGCGTCCGCGCCGCTGCTCGACGTCTTTCGCGCCCGCTTCGCCGGGCTCGAAGAGCTGCGGTTCACGCTCCGGCCCGACGACACCTACTCCCGGTGCTTCGGCTGCGGTCCCGGGCATCCGACCGGGCTCCGTGTGCGGTGCTTCAAGGTCGACGGCGGCGTGCTCTCGCCGATCATGATCGACCCGCGGTACGAGGGTCCGCCGGGCGCGGCGCACGGCGGGATCGTGGCGGCGTATCTCGACGAGGTGCTGGCGGGCGCGGTGGTTCGAGGAACCGGGCGCATCGCGGTCACCGGCGAGCTGACGGTGCGCTACGTCAAGCCCGTGCCGCTCGAGACACCGCTCGTGGGCCGCGCCCACCTCGTCGCCGATCACGGCCGCTACGCCGACGTCGAGGGTCGGATCGAGGATCTCGTCACCGCGGACGTGCTGGCGACGGCGCGCGGTCGCTTTATGTTCATCGTCCCGAAGTCCGCGAGCCCGGCCGAGAACCGCGAGTAGCTAAGCGAGGAGCTCGGGGCTCCGCGTCACGTCTAGGCGCGGGTGAGGAGCGCGAGCACGGGCTGGCGCTTCGGCGCCGGCTGGAACCGGCAGCGCAGCTCGGTCCGCTCGAGCACCTCGACGTAGGCGCCCATCACCATCCGGTAGTAGTGCGAATGGCGACCCGCCGGCCCGCCGTTGTACTCCGTCAGCGCGTCCTTGATGTTGGGCTTGCGGCTCATGATGTCACGCAGGTAAGCCAGCGCGAAGCGCGTGCTGATCGCCGGATCGGCGAGGTCACCGAGGTCGCGATGGCCCCGGAGCACGGGACGCTTGAATTTGCCGATCCGCGACTCGAAGAGCGCCGCGGTGGACGGCAGGATCTGGAACAACCCGACTTCGCCCGCGCTGCCGACGGCATCGTGGCGGAACTCCGACTCGACTTCCGCCTGCGCCAGGATCAGACAGTGGTCGACGTTCGCGCGCTGGGTCTCGGTGACGAGGACTTCGGGGAACCCCTGGAAGGCCCGGATCGGCGCGCCCGGGTTTTTCTCGGCGATGTACGAGAGGATCGCGCGGTTGAGCCGGTCGGCGTCGGCTTCTCCGGCCACGGCGATGACTTGACGCGCGAGGACGAGCCCACCCGCCGCGAACGCCAAGACCAGCGTCAGAATCGCGAGCGCCTTGCTGTGTCTGCTCATGCAGTTTCCCCCTTCTGTTTCGAGATCGGAGCGCCTTGCGTGCAGTCACCGGAGGAAGGAAAGGATGAAGAGCCCGCAGTATTGCACGCCGCGTCGTCTTACGCAACAGGATGTTGGCGTTTTCCGGATATCCACTACGGGCAGCGTCAGGGAGCTGACACTCGGGCGGTCCGAAGCTGATCTGGCGCGGGGTTAGCGGGAGCCCATATAATGCGCGCGCTCCCAAGGAGAGTCCCATGCTCTACGGCGTTGCAATGTTCGCGACCGACTATGCGATCCGCCCCGACGATGTTGCGAGGGCACTCGAGGAGCGCGGCTTCGAGTCTCTCTGGGTCCCCGAGCACACGCACATTCCGGCGAACCGGCGGAGCCCGTGGCCGGGCGGCCCGAACCTGCCGAAGGAGTACTGGCACACCTACGACCCGTTCGTCGCGCTCACGCTGGCGGCGTCGGTGACGACGCGCTTGAAGGTCGGAACAGGCATCTGCCTCCTCGTCGAGCGCGATCCGATCACGACCGCCAAGGAAGTGGCGAGCCTCGATCGCCTGTCCGGCGGGCGCTTCCTCTTCGGCATCGGCGGCGGCTGGAACGCCGAGGAGATGGAGCACCACGGCACGGACTTCAAGAGGCGCTGGCGCGTCCTGCGCGAGCGCGTGCTCGCGATGAAGGAGCTCTGGACGAAGGAGGAGGCCGAATTCCACGGCGAGTTCGTCCGGTTCGACAAGGTCTGGGCGCACCCCAAGCCGCTCCAGACGCCGCACCCGCCGATCCTGATGGGCGGCGACGGGCCGACCACCTTCGACCGGGTCGTGGACTACTGCGACGGGTGGATGCCGATCGGGGCCCGCGCGCCGCTCGACCTTGCAGCGAAGGTGGCGTCGCTCCGCGAGCGCGCGGCGAAGGCGGGCCGTGACCCGAAAGGGATCTCGGTGACGGTCTTCGGCGCCAAGCCCGAGCGCGCGGCGCTCGACAAGCTCGCCCAGGCCGGCATCGGGCGGGCCATTTTTATCGCCCCCTCGGAAGGGCGCGACAAGGTCCTGCCCCTGCTCGACGGCTGGGCGGGGCTCACGCGCTAGCCGCGCGGGCGCGCAGCGTCATGGTAGGATCGGCCATGCGTGTCCTCGTCGAGGAGGAGCTGGCGCAGGCGATCGCGAAGGCCGCGAGGGGCTGACCCTCCACCTGATGTTCCGCTCCCGGCTGGCGATGAAGATCGGGCTGCTCATCGTGGCGGTCCTGATCATCGGTTTCGGCGCCTCCACGATCGTGACCATCCAGCGCGAGTCGACGGCACTCGTCGAGCAGAACGAGATGGCCGTGCGCCGCCTCACCGCCACCGTGGTCGCGTCCATCGAAGGCGCCATGCTCCAGGGCCGCCCGGACGTCACCCGCACGATGATCCAGGAGCTCAAGGCCTCCTCCGTCGTCTCGGACTTCATCGTCTACCGCCGGAACGGCGTGGAGGCCTTCACCGACCTCGCGACCGCCACCGAGGTCGCGAAGACCGGCAACCTCTCCAAGGAAGTCATGCAGAACCTCGCTCGCATGCAGCGGGCGCCCGGCGCGACGATGAGCAACCCGCGCTTCACCCAGGCCCTCGAGACGCTCCGGATCCAGGAGTCGGTCGAGGTCCAGAACGGCGCGCAGCTCTTCACGCTCTATCTCCCCATCAAGAACCGCGAGGCGTGCCAGGACTGCCACGGCACGGACCACACGGTGCGCGCCGTCGTCCGCGTGGCGACCTCGATGGAGCCCGTGTTCGCCGAGGTGCGCCGCCACCGGAACCGGCAGATCGTGATCGGGATCCTGACCATCGTGTCCGCGGCGGTCGTGCTGACGGTCGCCATGCGCTCCGTGATCGTGCGCCCGATCGGCGTGCTCGCCGCGACCGCGCGGCGAGTCGGCGAGGGCGACTTCACGGCGCGCGCGCCCGAGGGCGCTCGCGACGAGATCGGCGAGCTGGGCGCGGCGTTCAACGAGATGACCTCCCGCCTCGCCGGGGCCCACCAGGAGCTCGCGGCCAAGAACACCGAGCTCGAGAGCGCGCTCCGGAACCTCCAGGACTCGCGCCAGCGCCTCGAACTCCTGGAGCAGCTCAAGGGCGAGCTCTCGAAGTTCGTGCCGGAGGCCGTGAAGCGCCTCCTCGAGCAGAATCCGAACGCGACCGAGCTCGAGAAGAAGACCGTCGAGGTGTCGGTGCTGTTCCTGGACATCGCGGGCTACACGAAGCTCTCCGAGCAGCTCGAGGCGAAGAGGCTCAACCAGCTCGTGCAGACGTATTTCTCGAGCTTCCTGGAGATCATCCAGCGTCAGCACGGCGACGTCAACGAAACTGCCGGCGACGGCCTCATGGTGATCTTCGAGTCCGGCCGCGGCGGCGCCGACCCTGCCGTCAACGCCACGCGCGCCGCGTTCGCCATCCACCAGAAGACGCAGACGCTGAACGAGGAGTACGGCGGAATCTTCCCACCGGTCCAGCTCCACATGGGGATCAACACGGGCGAGGCGCTCGTCGGGGCGACGAAGCTCGGCGCGGGGGCGGGCCAGCGCTGGACGTTCACGGCCACCGGGCCGACGACCAACGTCGCCGCGCGTTTTGCGGGCTCGGCTCAGGGCGGCGAGATCATCGTGGGACCCACGACGGTCGCGCGCATCCGCCCGCACTTCGTGCTCGAGAGCCTCGGCGAGCGAACGTTCAAGAACGTCTCACAGCCGATTCACGTCTGCCGCGTGATCCCGCCGGGCGTCTACGAGAAGATCGTGTAGTGCCGGCGGCGCGGCACCTCGGCGCGGCTCGCATCTGATCGGACTCCCGTTGCGAGGACGCTAGCACGATGGCGCTGCAAGCGGGTCGGGCGCGGGTCGGGATCTGCTCGTGGGCGGACCAGGCACTCATCGAGAGCGGCGGTTTCTACCCGCGAAAGTCCATGACGGCCGAGGCGCGCCTGCGTTTCTACGCGACCGTCTTCGACTGTGTCGAGGTCAACAGCTCCTACTACGCGATCCCCGACGTGAAGAACACCCTCCGCTGGGTCGAGCGCACGCCGCCGGGCTTCCTCTTCCACGTGAAGGCGTACTCGCTCATGACGGGCCATCACCCGCGGCCCGAGAGCGTTCCGGCGGCGGTGCAGGCGCTCCTGCCGCGGAGCCCGAAGCGAACGCGCCGGGGCGAGATCGACGCGACGAGCTTTCCGCCCGAGGCCCTCGACGCGACGTTCGAGCTCTTCCGTGCCGCCGTCGCGCCGATCGCGCGCGCGGGCAAGCTCGGCTACATCCTCTTCCAGCTGGCGCCGTGGGTCCACTTCGACGCCGCGCGGCTCGACGACCTCGCGTCGCTGTCGGCGCGGCTGCCGGGCTGGACGATCGCCGTCGAGTTCCGCCATCGTTCCTGGTATCCCGAGCACGTCGTCGAGACGCTCGACGCGCTCCGCGCCGCGCGGCTCGCCCACGTGATCGTGGACGCGGCGGCGGCGGGTCACGTCGTTCCGCGCGTGGCGGCCGCCACGGCGCCCACCGCGGTCTTCCGTCTCCACGGGCGGAACGCCGAGGGCTGGCTCGCCCAGCTCCGCGGTGAAGAGCCGGCGGTGCGCGAGAAGTACGACTACCTCTACCGCGAGGAGGAGCTGCGTGAGCTCGTGCCCGAAGTGGAGCGGGTGGGGGAGGAGGCCGAGCAGGTCTTCATCTCGTTCAACAACAACAACCGCGACTACCCCGTCCGGAACGCCCTCATGATGCGGCGGCTCCTCGGCGAGCCAGTCCCCGAGCTCCGCCCGCCCTGCGATTCCTTGCCTGGCGACCAGTTCGCCTGAGATAGTGAACCCATGGTGACGGGCGCCCCTCCGATCCCGCGGGTCGAGCTCGCCTACGCGCCGACGCCGCTGCTGAAGCTCGAGCGTCTCTCCAAGGAGCTGGGCGTCGAGCTCTGGGTGAAGCGCGACGACCTCACGGGCCTCCTCGAGACGGGCAACAAGATCCGGAAGCTCGAGTTTCTCGTCGGCGAGGCGTTGGCGCAGAACGCCGACACGCTGATCACGTGCGGGACGCTCCAGTCGAACTGCTGCCGCGCGGTCGCCGCGGTCGCCGCTCGCCTCGGCCTCAAGGCGGTCCTCGCGCTCAGAGGCGCGCCGCCCGCCGAGCTCGACGGCAACCTGCTTCTCGCCCGGCTGCTGGGCGCCGAGACCCGCTACTGCTCCGACGACGAGTGGCGGCGGATCGACGAGGTGCTCGAGGAGCTCGCCGCGCGGGTGCGGCGGCGCGGCGGCACGCCGTACGTCATCCCCGAGAGTGGCGCGACCGTCACCGGCGCGCTCGGCTACGTCGCGTGCGGCGAGGAGCTGGCCCAACAGATCCGCCACGGCGCGCCCGACTTCGATACGATCGCGATCACCGCGTTCAGCGGCGGCAGCCAGGCGGGCCTCCTGATGGCCAAGCAGCTCTACGGGCTCCGCGCCGAGATCGTCAGCGTCCCGATCGCGTGGGACGCCGCGCGCGTGCGCGACTACGTCACGGGGATCATCGGTGAGGCGCGCCGCCGCTACGGGCTGCCCGTGGAAGCCCCGGCGGAGATCCCGCTGCTCGACGGCTACCAGGGCGCGGGCCGCGCCGAGGTGCGCACGGATGCGCTCGACACCCTGGTGCACGTGGCACGCACGGAGGGCCTCGTGCTCGATCCCGTCTACACGGCCAAGGCGTTCGCCGGCCTGCTCGACCGGATCCGCCGCGATGCGCGCGAGCTCGGCCCGCGCGTCTGCTTCATCCACACGGGCGGCGTCTTCAGCCTCTTCCCGTTCCGTGCCTCCCTGACGCGGCTTCTTGGCGGAGGCGGTCTGGTAGAATCGTAGGCCTCATGCCAGAGATCCGGTTGCGAGGCGGCGAGGTCGACGGGCTCGCGCTCCATTATCTGGCGGAAGGCCGCGGTCCCGCCGTCGTCTTCGTGCACGGCCTCGGCGGTTTCGCCGAATCATGGCGCCACAACGTCGAGCCGCTCGCGCGCCGCGCGACCGTGTACGCGCTCGACCTCCCCGGCTTCGGCGCCTCGGCAAAGCC
>JBGPIS010000158.1:0-6302 GCA_041484965.1 Methylomirabilia bacterium | reverse complement strand
GGCGAGACGGTGGAGATCGAGATCCCGCCGCCGCCCAGGGAGGAGCTCGAGCCGGAGCCGGCCGAGCTCGCGATCGTCCACGAGGACGCGCATGTGCTCGTTCTCGACAAGCCCGCGGGCCTGGTCGTCCATCCGGGCGCCGGGCACTCGCGCGGCACGCTCGCGGCCGCCGTGCTCGCCCACGCGCCCGAGACGGCGGGCGTCGGCGGGCCGCGCCGCCCCGGCATCGTGCACCGGCTCGACAAGGACACCTCGGGCCTCCTCGTCATCGCCAAGAGCCGCGCGGCGTACGACGCGCTCGTGGAGCAGCTCGCGAGCCGCACGGTGACGCGGCGGTATCTCGCGATCGTCCACGGCCGCGTGCGCGCCGCCGCGGGGCTCGTGGACGCGCCGATCGGCCGCGATCCGCACGACCGCGTGAAGATGGCGGTGCGTCCCGCCGGCCGGGGCAAGCGTGCCGTGACGCGCTACCGCGTGCTCGAGCGCTTCGAGGGCTTCACGCTCGTCGAGGCGAGCCTCGAGACGGGGCGCACCCACCAGATCCGCGTCCACCTCGAGTCCCTCGGCCACCCCGTCGCGGGCGATTCCGTCTACGGCGGGCGCCGCCGCGCGCTGCTGCCCGTCGCCCTCGAGGGCCTGGCCCTGCACGCCACGGCGCTCGCCTTCGTCCATCCCTCCAGTGGCACGCGGATGGCGTTCGCGTCACCGCTTCCCGCCCGTATGGAGCGTCTCCTGTCTCACTTGCGCAACAGCGGGTGAGGGCGTCGCGGCGGATTTCACACAGTCGGTGCCCCGAACCGCGGCGAACGCTCGCCATTCCAGCGGCGAGAGCCGTGGCATGGGGTTTGCGATGCGATAGAATGAGGGGCGCCCCATGAAAGGCCTGACGGTCGTCATCCTTGCCGCCGGCGAGAGCAAGCGGATGCGCTCGCGGCAACCCAAAGTGCTCCACCCGCTCTGCGGCCGCCCGCTGATCGCGTATTCGCTGAGAACGGCGCGCGTGCTGGCCGACCGCATCGTCCTCGTCGTCGGGCCGAACGGCGACGGGGTGCGCGCCGCGGCGGGCGACGGCGTCGTGGTCGTCGAGCAGCGCGAGCGCCTCGGCACGGGCCACGCCGTGCTCCAGACGCGCGCGGCGTGCGGCGAGGGGACGCTCCTCGTCCTGCCGGGCGACACGCCGCTCCTCTCGAGCGAGACGCTCGAGCGCCTCGTCGGCCACCACAAGGCGGCCGGCGCGGTGGCCACGGTGCTCACGGCGGTCGTGGATCGGCCTCAGGGGTACGGACGCATCCTGCGCCAGGGCGGCCGGGTCAAGCGGATCGTCGAGGACCGGGACGCGACCGACGATCAAAAGAAGATCGCCGAGATCAACACGAGCGTCTACTGCTTCGACGCGAAACGGTTGTGGAAGGCCCTCACCGAGGTCAAGCCCGACAACGACCAGGGCGAGTACTACCTGACGGACGTCATCGGCATCCTCGCGAAGGCGGGCGGCAGGATCGAGGCCCTCGCCGCGCCCGATCCCTCGGAGGCGCTCGGCATCAACGACCGGAAGCAGCTGGCGACCGTCGCGGCGATCCAGCGCCAGCGGATCCTCGACCGCCTCATGGCGGACGGCGTCACGATCCTCGATCCCGCGAGCACCTACATCGAGGACACCGTCACGGTCGGCCCCGACACGACGATCTACCCCCACGTGCTGATCGAGGGTACCAGCGCGGTCGGGAGCGACTGCGCGATCGGGAGCGGGTGCCAGATCAGCGCCTCGCACCTCGGCGACCGCGTGACGCTCAAGCCCTACTGCGTCCTGACGGAGGCCACCGTCGAGGACGAGGCGCAGCTCGGGCCCTTCTGCCACCTGCGCCCGCTCTCGCACATCGGATCCCGGGCGCGCATCGGCAACTTCGTCGAGGTGAAGAAATCGCGCATCGGGCGCGGCTCGAAGGCGAACCACCTCGCGTACATCGGCGACACGACCGTCGGTGAGGACGTCAACATCGGCGCCGGCGCGATCACGTGCAACTACGACGGGCGGGCCAAGCACCAGACGACGATCGGCGCCGGCGCGTTCGTGGGCACCAACACGAGCCTCGTCGCGCCGCTCACGATCGGCGAGGGCGCCTACATCGGCTCGGGCTCGGTGATCACCAAGGACGTCCCGGCGGGCGGGCACCCCGTGGTGCGCGGGCAGCAGGTGGTCAAGGCAGGCTGGGCGGCGCGGCGCGCGGGCCAGCGCGGCCGCAAAGAGCAGGACGACTGAGCCGTGTGCGGGATCGTCGGCTACGTCGGCGACAAGAACGCCGTCGCGATCATCGTCGAGGGGCTGAAGCGCCTCGAGTACCGCGGCTACGACTCGGCCGGCGTCGCCGTGCTCCACGAGGGCGCGCTCCACGTGCGGCGCGCCGCAGGGCGGATCAAGACGCTCGAAGGGATCCTGCGCGAGCGCCCGGTGCAGGGCTCGCTCGGGATCGGCCACACCCGCTGGGCCACCCACGGCCGCCCCTCCGAGGAGAACGCCCACCCCCACACCGACTGCAGCGGCACGCTCGTCGTCGTTCACAACGGGATCCTCGAGAACTACCTCGAGATCAAGGACCGGCTCCTCGCCGCGGGGCACCAGTTCAGCTCCGAAACCGACACCGAGGTCCTCGCGCACCTGATCGAGCACCACCTGAAGGCGACGGGGCGCCTCGACCGCGCGGTGAAGGCGGCGGCCCTGGAGGTCACCGGCTCCTACGCGATCGGCGTCGTGTCCGCGGCGGCCCCCGACCGCCTCGTCGCCGCCAAGCACGGCGCCGGCAGCGTCGTCGTCGGCTTCGGTCGGGGCGAGATGTTCGTCGCCTCCGATATCCCGGCGATCCTCTCGCACACGCGCGATGTCGTGATCCTCGAGGACGACGAGGTGGCCGTGGTCACGGCCGCCGGCGTCGAGCTCTCAACCCTCCGCGACGAGCCGGTGCAGCGGGCCCCGGTCCGGATCCTGTGGGACCCGATCATGGCGGAGAAGGGCGGCTACCGGCACTTCATGCTCAAGGAGATCCACGAGCAGCCACGCGCGATCACGGACACCTTCCGCGGCCGCATCGCGCCCGAGACCGGCAACGTCGTCCTTCCCGACGTGAGCCTCGATCCGGAGACGGTGCGCGCCTGCCAGCGCGTCATGCTCGTCGCCTGCGGCACCGCGTTCCACGCCGCGATGCTCGGCCGGACGATGATCGAGCGCCTGGCCGGCATCCCCGCCGAAGCGGAGCTCGCCAGCGAGTTCCGCTACCGCGACGCGCTCGTCGGCCCCGAGACGCTGGTGATCGCCATCTCGCAGTCGGGGGAGACCGCGGACACGCTCGGCGCGGTGAAGGCGGCACGGCTCAAGGGCTGCCCGATCCTCGCCGTCACCAACGTCGTGGGCTCGGCCCTGGCGCGCGAGGCGACGGGCGTCCTCTCCATGCACGCGGGGCCGGAGATCGGCGTCGCCTCGACCAAGGCGTTCGCGACGATGATGGTCGCGACGTACCTGCTCGGGCTCTGGCTCGGGCGCCAGCGCAACGCCATTACCGCCGAGGACGTGAAGAAGCGCATCCACGACCTCGTCGAGATCCCGCGCCTCGTCGAGAAGACCCTCGAGCTCGACGGCCAGATCGCGGCCCTCGCGCGCCAGCTCGCCCACGCCCACGACTTCCTCTACCTCGGGCGCGGGCTCCAGTACCCGATCGCGCTGGAGGGCGCGCTCAAGCTCAAGGAGATCTCCTACATCCACGCCGAAGGCTACGCCGGCGGCGAGATGAAGCACGGCCCGATCGCCCTCATCGCCGACAACCTGCCCGTCGTGGCGCTCGTCCCGCGCGACGGCTCCTACGAGCGCATGCTCGGCAACATCGAGGAGGTGCGCGCGCGCGAGGGGCTCCGGATCGCCGTCTGCCACGCGGGCCCCAAGACGGTCGCCGCGAAGGCGCCGCACGTCATCGAGATCCCGCCCTGCGCCGACCTCCTGGCGCCGATCCTCACCGTCGTCCCGCTCCAGCTCCTCGCCTACCACATCGCCGTGCGCCTCGGCTGCGACGTGGACCAGCCACGCAACCTCGCGAAATCGGTGACGGTGGAGTAGGATCAGGGTGTCGAGGTACCGATGACGTTTCTGGTCGAGATCGAGCAAGAAGAGGACGGCCGCTGGATCGCTGAGGTGATCGACCTCCCCGGCGTGCTCGCCTACGGCCGCACTCTGGAAGGGGCGAAGGCGAAGGTCCAAGCGCTCGCCCTGCGCGTCGTGGCCGACCGCTTGGAGCACGGAGAGGCTGGCCCCGATCTCCTGAGCATTTCCTTCGCGGCCGCGTGAGTCAGTGACCCAGTACACGGGCAAGCCGTGTTCTTGCGGACGATCTAATTTAGTGTTCCGTCTGGGAAGTCATGTTAACGGCCACGGCGGATAGCCACGACCTCCTTATAATCAAGCCATGGCCATCACCGACCTCGAACGCCTCGCCCGGACCTACGGGATCCGCCTGGTGCTCCAGTTCGGATCGTCCGTCACGGGCCGCCTCCACCCGGGGAGCGACGTGGACGTTGCGGTCCTGCTCGACCGGCCTCAACTCACGCTGGCGGAGCGCGCGGGACTCCTGCACGAGTTGCAGCCCCTCTTCCCCGATCGCGAGGTGGACCTGGCGATCCTCAACCACGCCGATCCGCTCTTCCTCAAGAAGGTCACGGAGGACTGCCGCCTCCTGCACGGAGCGCCGGCAGAGCTCGCGCGTCTCAAGCTCTACGCGTTCAAGCGCTATCAGGACCACCGGAAGTACCTCGACCTCGAGCGTCGCTTCGTCGCCAAGGCCCTCACGGGCCCGGTCGCTCGTGGTTGACCGCGACCTCGTCACCCGCAAGATCGCGCTGATCGTGGACGACCTGCGCGCCGTCACCCCGATCGCGCAGAAGCCCCTGGACGACTACCTCGCCAGCGCGACCGACGAGATCGTCGCCGAGCGCTACCTGGAGCGCATGGTCGGGCGGATGATCGACATCAACTACCACCTCATCACCGAGGCGGGCCACGCGCCGCCGCGCGACTACTACGAGTCGTTCACGCAGCTCGCCAAGCTGCAGATCCTGGCCCCGGCGTTCGCTTCGCAGATCGCCGCCTGCGCGGGCCTGCGGAACCGCCTCGTCCACGAGTACGACGAGATCGACCCCCGGCGCGTTTACGAGGGCCTCCAGGCGGCCGTCCGGGACCTCCCCGAATATCTGCGACGGGTCCACGCGCACATAGGCGCCTAGCCCTCAGGCCTGACGCGGGTAGGATAGGCACAGAAGGGTCGCCATGGGCCTCTTTCGGGTCGAGATTCAGGTCCTTCCCGCCGTCGGGGATACGGTCAAGACGATGTCGGTCTTGGTGGACACCGGCGCCTCGTACCTTGCCCTCCCCGGGAGCCTACTGACCTCCCTCGGCTATCGACCCATTGATCGACAGCGTGTGATCTTTGCCACGGGAGAAGCGGCTGTGTGGGACGTGGCGGAGGTGCGGGTGCGGCTTCAGGGGCGAGAGCGCACCGTGCTCGCGTTTCTGACACCGGACGGAGCCCCTCAATTGCTCGGCGCCCAGACGCTGGAGACTTTTGGGCTCGGCGTGGACCCCCTCGGCAAGCGTCTCGTTCCTGTGGACGCCTACCTCGCCTAGCAAGACGGCTTTGGGGAAAGGGTTTAGCCCAGATCCGCTGGGCAAGTGTGTGTCACGCGGCCCCGCCGTGGCACGCGGCGGACTTGGCGGTTCGAGACCTCGCGAAAGGACTACTACAAGGGGCTCGAGTTCGCCCGGAGTCTCTGTGTGGGGGCGAACATGGAGGTTTTCCGGCGGGCCCGTCCTTCCCCGAGCTCCAGCGGATCTCGCGGGTGAACGACCGCGCCACCGCCGCCGACCGGGATCCTGCGTTCTCGCAGCGCATCCGTGAGGGCCTCCCCGTGCCCGGCCGCCGTCGTGACGTCCTCAGGCCCGCAACAGTACTCCTCCCTCCAGACGGGCCTGCCGACGATCGAACGTCGCCGTGGTCGCTCCGAGGGCGCGATGGCGGGCGACGATCAGCCGGTCCACGACGCCTGCCTCTCCCCTCGCCCCTGGCCCCAGGGCTTCCCCAGCACCGGCAGGATCCACGTGTATGACGTCGGAGCCGAGGAACTCCCGAAGCCGTCCCAGCGCCACCGTCTCCGGAACACCGTAGTGATGCCGGAGGGCGTGAAACGCCTCGGCGACCACCAGATCGGTCACGACCACCTTCTCCCCGGCGATCAGCGCGCGTTCGATTCGCCGACGGGCGGCCTCC
>JBGPIS010000157.1:0-6312 GCA_041484965.1 Methylomirabilia bacterium | reverse complement strand
TTGCCGACCTCGGCCAGGTACGTGAGCTTCTGGCCGGTCACGTCGAAATAGTGATAGGCGCCCGGGTACAGGACGATCGTGGCGTCGGCGCCCCGCCGCCGCATCCGGTCCACCATCTCCACGCAGGGGCCGGGGATGGTCCAGTCGTCGGCGTCGCCCAGGAGAACCAGCAGCGGCCGCGTCACCAACTCGTTCACGAGCGAGTAGCACCCGCCCGGAGAGACTCCGACCGCCGCCGCGAAGCCCGGCTCGGGGAGGGTGACGCCGCGGCGGCGCGCGCGCTCGAGGCTCGGGCCGTTGATCACGGCGATCGAGAAGACGCCGCCGTTCGACCAGCCGATAGCACCGATCCGCGCGCGGTCCACGTACGGCCTCGAGTGCAGCAACCGGAGCGCTCCGACGGCGTCGTCGAACCGCGCGGTGTTCGGCACCTCGGGCGTGTCGGCGTCGCAGCCGTGGCCAATCCCGCGCGCTCCCCAGCTGTCCACCACGAGAGCGATGTACCCCCGGTCGCGGAGCCACCTGGCCCACTCGTGGTTCGACGCGGACACGCCGTGACAACCGTGGAACAGCACGACGGCCGGGAACGGTCCGGCGCCTTCTGGACGGTATTCCCACGCGGGCACGGCCAGCGCCGCGCCGGGCGTCGCGTTCGGAAAGGCGATCGCAGCGGAGGCGCAACCGGCGCAGAGCGCGGCGGACAGAAGAACCAGCCGAGCGCGCCGGAGCATGGGTTGAGCATACACCGAGAGCCGGGTATCCTGGCGCCGTGACCCGCCAGGTCCGCGTCATCGCGTACTCCGACTACCTCTGACCCTGGTGCTTCCCGGCGGCGGTCCGCCTCCGGCAGCTCTCCCAGGAGTTCGGCGAGGCGCTTCGCCTCGAGTCGCGCGCCTTTCCGCTGAGGCCCGTGCCCGACCGCGCCGTGCGTTTCACCGGCACCTACCGGGAGCAGGGCTGGCGCCGCTGCGCGACGATGTCGGCGGGCGACGGCATCCGCTTCACGCCCTGGCCGCATGCGGAGCTCCCCGGCTGGAGCCTTCCCGCCCTCGAGGCGGCCAAGTGCGTCGCCAAGCAGGGCGACGAGCTCTTCGCGAGGGTCCACGTGAAGCTCTACGAGGCGTTCTTCACCGAGAGCCGGAACATCGCCGACTCCGCGGTCGTCGCGGACGTCGTCGCAGCGTCGGGCGCCGACATGACGCGCTTCGCCGCCGATTTCGACGCCGGCATCGGGCGCGAGGCGATCGCCTCGGACTACGAGGCCGCGGTCGCCGAGCACGGCGTCCGCTCGATCCCGACGGTGATCGTCGCCGAGACCGGCCGCGCCCTGGTCGGGCTGGCCGACCTGAGCGTCTATCGCGCCGCCGTGGAGGAAGCCCTCGCCTAACCGCGGGCTCACGCTCGAGCGCGCGCCGCTCCTCTTCGGACGCGATCCATCCCCGGGCCTCCTCGCCTACGGCCTCGCCCAGGACGGCCGCGCGCTCACGCTCTACCGCCGCGAGGGCGACCGGGTGGTGACGGAGGTCGCGCCGTTCTCGCCGTTCCTCCTGGTCGCCGATCGCGACCTGATCGGCGGCGGCGCCGGGCTCGTGACGGTCGAGCCGCTCGCCGGGCCGGGCGAGCTCCGGTGGCTCGCCCACTTCGCGGCCTGGTCCGACGCGCTCGCCGCGCACGACCGCTGCCGCGCCGCGAGCCGCCAGGCCGCCAATGCTCCGGCGGCCCCCTACCGCTTTCTCGGGGATCCCGTGCACCAGTACCTCCTCCTCACCGGGCGCACGTCGTTCGGCGGCCTCGGCTTCGGCGATCTCCGCCGGCTCGCGCTCGACATCGAGGTGCTCACGACCGAGGGGCACGAGTTCCCGAGCGCGGCGCGGCCGGGCGACCGCATCGTTGCGGTCGCGCTCGCGGACTCGGCGGGCTTCCGCCACGTCGTGCGCGGCGACCGTCTCGACGAGCCGGCCCTGCTCGAGGAGTGCACGCGGCTCATCCGCGCGCGGGATCCGGACGTGATCGAGGGCCACAACATCTTCCGCTTCGACCTCGAGTATCTCGAGGCCCGCGCGCGGCTCCACCGGGTCGCGCTCGCCTGGGGCCGGGACGGGAGCCCGCTCGCCGGTCGCGGCGCGCGCCTGCAGATCGCCGAGCGGACCATCGGCTACCGCCGCTACGAGGTCACCGGGCGCCACATCGTGGACACGTGGATCCTCGCCCAGCTCCACGACGCCGGGACGCGCGACCTCCCCGGCTTCGGCCTCAAAGACCTGGCGCGCCACTTCGGCGTCGCCGCGCCCGCGCGCACGTACGTGGACGCCTCACAGATCGCGCGCGAGTTCAGCGAGGCGCCCGACCGGCTCATGGCGTACGCGGGGGACGACGCGATCGAGACGCTCGGCATCGCCGAAATCCTGGCGCCGCCCTACTTCGCCCAGGCGCAGGTCGTGCCCTTCGACTACCAGTCGTGCACGCTGCGGGGCGCGGCGGCGAAGATCGACGCGCTCCTGCTCCGCGAGTATCTCCACCGCCGCCGGGCCGTCCCGCTGCCTCGGCCGGTGGCGCCGGTCGGGGGCGGTCATACGGTGATCCTCCAGCAGGGCGTCGCGCGGCCCGTCCTCCACGTGGACGTCACGTCGCTCTACCCGTCGCTCATGCTGGCCGGCTCGATCGCGCCCGCCTCGGACACGCTCGGCGTCTTCCTCGAGTTGCTCCGTCACCTCCGCGACTTCCGCGTCCGCGCCAAGCGCGCGATGCGCGAGACCGACGACGCCGGCGCACGCGCCCACCTCGCCGCGCTCCAGCAGTCGTTCAAGATCCTGATCAACGCGTTCTACGGCTATCTCGCGTTCTCGAGCGGTCACTGGAACGACTTCGCGGCGGCCAACCGCGTGACCGCCGAAGGGCGGGCCGTGGTCACGTCCCTCCTCGACGGGCTCGTGAAGCTCGGCGCCACGCCCGTCGAGGCCGACACCGACGGCGTCTACTTCGTGCCCCCGCCGGGACAGGGGCCCGACGCCGACGAGGTGCTCCTCGAGCGCCTCGGGGCGGAGCTTCCGCCCGGCATTCAGCTCGAGCTCGACGGCCGGTGGGCGGCGATGTTCAGCTACAAGATGAAGACGTACGCGCTCCTCGACGCTCGCGGGGGGCTCCTCCTCAAGGGCTCGGGATTCCGCTCCCGGGGGCTCGAGCCCTTCCAGCGCCGGATCATCGAGGAGATCGTCCGCGCCCTGCTCGAAGGCCGGCGCGACGAGGCCCGACGGATCGTGGACCGCTGGCTCGACGCCTTCGTGACTCACCGCGTGCCGCTGAAGGTCTTCGCCAGGACCGAGACGCTGCAGGAATCCGTCGAGAGCTACAAGGAAAGGGTCGCGGCCGGCGCGCGGCCGCCGTCAGCCGCCTACGAGCTCGTCGCCGCCTCGGGCCGCGCCGTCCAGCCGGGCGACCAAGTGTCCTACTATGTCACGGGCCGGAGCGCGGGCGTCGCGGTGAACGAGTACGCGAGGCTCGCGAGCGACTGGGATGCCGCCCGTCCCGACGAGAACGCCGAGTATTACCAGGCGAAGGTGCGCGAGATCTGGGAGCGATTCCGCGCGTTCACCGAGTTCGACGGGTTACGCCCGTACGTCGAGGAGCCGCAGAGCCAGCTCTCTCTCTTCTGATCGACTCCGTCGGTCGACGCGGGGGCCGGGGGCGGGCCCTCCTCGACCCCGCTGGCTCTCCCACGCGGGGGCCACTGATCGAGCGTTGCGACCGAGTCACTCCCCAGAAGCTACGGGTCTCGGAGGGCCCGCCCCCGCCCCCCCGCTCGAGTCCCAAGGTCACCACACCAGGGAGAGCTGGCGGGGACGCGGGGCGTCGACGGGACGGTCGGCGCGGCGGCGAACCGGGAAGCCGGCTTCTGCTCCCAACCGGCGGACGCGCGCGTCGATCTGGTCGACGTAGCTCCGGGGAGCGTACGCGCCGGCCGCGTAGAGGCGCTCGTACGCGCGCACGAGCGCGGGAAACTCGGCGGCCAGGAACTCGAAGAACGTCTCCCGCGTGCCGGAGCGCAGGAAGAGCACGTTCGACTCGGCCCTGACGGCTCCCGCCTCCCGCGCCGCCCGGAGAAGCGCGCGGAGGTTTACTGTGTCCTCGGTGATCAGCGGGAGGACCGGCATTATGAAGAGCCGCGTCTCGATACCTGCCTGCGCGAGCGCGCGCATCGCGCCGAAGCGCAGGTCGGGGCGCGGAGCGCGCGGCTCGAGCCGCCGCGCGAGATCCGCGTCCACGGTCACGATCGAGAAGTTGACCGAGATCTCGGAGCGGCGCGAGAGCTCCGCGAGCAGGCCGGCGTCGCGGGCGACGAGCGACGACTTGGTCGTGATCGAGAGCCGGAGCCCGGGAACGGCGCGCGCCGCCTCGAGGAGCCGCCGCGTGACCTCGAATCGTCCCTCGGCCGGCTGGTAAGGATCTGTCGCCGTCCCGAGCGCGACGAGCAAGCCGCTCTTGTTCGCGCGACGCAGCTCGGCGACGAGCGAGCCCGCGTCGGTCTTCTTCACGTAGATGCGGCGCTCGAAGGTCCTCGGATCGTTCTGGCCGAGGAACTCGTGCGTGTAACGCGCGTAGCAGTAGTGGCACCCCATCTCGCAACCGCGATAGGGGTTCGCCGTCCAGCCGAATGGCATCGGCCTCGCGTTGAAGCGGTTCACCAGCTTGGCGGCTCGAAGCTCCTGATATTCCACTCCTCGGCGCGCGTCGATCGTCGGGCCGAGGCGCGGCACGAGCGCGGGCGCCGGCACGCCGGGCTTGATCGAAGATCTCCGAGCTCTCATCGCCATGTGTTAAGTGGTCGAGTGCCAAAAAAACCCGGGGATCGAGCGATCCCCGGGTTCTCTGAGCTCGCGTTACCGGCGCCAGCCTCCGCCGCCGGGACCGCCGCCGCCGGGACGAGGTCCGCGATCACCGCGGGGACCGCCCGTGCCGCGCTGCGGTTGCGGCCGCGCCTCGTCCACGACGAGGTTCCGATCCCGGAACAGCCGCCCGTTCAGCATTTCGACCGCCTTAATACCCTCCTCCTTCGTCGCCATCTCGACGAACCCGAAGCCGCGCGGACGCCCCGTGAACTGGTCGGTGATGATCCGGACCGTCTCGACGGTGCCCGCCTGTGTAAAGAGCTCCCGCAGATCCTCCTCGGTGGCCTGGAAGGAGAGGTTCCCCACGAACAACTTTGCGGCCATCGCGCGACCCTCCTAGCCCTGACGAAAGCTTATGAAAGGACGACTACTTCGAGCCTCCCGCGAGAAAGCATAGTGACAGCAGGTGACGCATGTCAAGGTCGCTACGCGGGCCGACGTCGGTGGCGACGAACCCGCGGCGTCAGAGATACACGCCGCGCGTCGCGCCGCCATCCACGGTGATGCAGACGCCGGTGATGAACGACGCGCGGGCCGAGACGAGGAAACAGACGAGATCGGCGATGTCCTCGGACCGCGCGATTCGTTTGAGCGGGTACGCGCCTTCGACCTCGGCGCGGTAGGCTTCTGCCGTCTTGCCGGCCGCCTGGGCCTGTTGGGCCATGAGCATCTCCCAGCGGCTCGTCGCCGTCGCCGCCGGCGACACGGCGGTGACGAGGATGTTCGACGGCGCGCCGAGGTCGGCGAGCCCCTTCGTGAAATTGATGAGCCCGGCGTTGGCGACGCCCCCGGGCAGGTAGCCGACCGTCGGGTTGCGCGCGGCCGCGCCGACGACGTTGACGATCCGTCCCCCGCCCTGGGTCTGCATGACCGGGAACACCGCGCGCGCCATCCGGATGTAGCCGAGCAGCTTCAGGCTCCAGTCTCCGGCCCACTGCTCGTCGGGGATCTTGGCGAAATCGCCGCCGCGGATGGCGCCGGCGTTGTTCACGAGGATGTCGATCCGGCCGAACCGGCTCTTGACCGCGTCGACCACGCGGCCGGTCTCCTCGAGCCGGCTGAGGTCGCCCGGGACGATCAGCGGCTCTCCGCCCGCGGCGCTGCGGATCTCGGCCGCCGCGCTCTCGAGCGTCGCCTTGTCGCGCGCGCACAGGGCGACGCGCGCGCCTTCCTTCGCCAGACCGAGGGCGATCGCGCGCCCGATTCCCCGGCTCGCCCCCGTCACGAGTGCGGTCTTGCCCGAAAGCTCCAGATCCACGGCTCCCTCCTATCCGGCCCTCGGAAAGCGAGGAACCAGGTTCCAGTCGAAGTCGTCCAAACGCCCGAGCGATGCGGCGACCGCCCCCGCAAACGGATCGAGCTCGAGCGCGCCGAGCCGCCGCCCGTGCAGCCGCGCCGCGCCCTCTTCGAGGAGCGCGCGCGCGCC
>JBGPIS010000156.1:0-6331 GCA_041484965.1 Methylomirabilia bacterium | reverse complement strand
GCTCCCGACACGGACGTTCCGGCAGGCGCGCCGGTCGAGGTCATCGTGCTCCGCGGTCTCGAGCCCCGGGCACGGTGACGCGCGGCCGCCGGTTGACTTCGTTTTCGACCGCATGCTACGGTCGGCGCGCATGAGCCGGGCTCTCGGCGTGCTGGTCGTCACGGCTGTCCTCGCGACCGGCTGCGCAAGTCGGGGCGCGGTGAATCGCCTCACGGCCGACGCCGCGGAGCTTCGCGCCCAGCTCACCGAGGCGCGCGCCGCCCAGGAGCTCACCGCACACGAGATCGAACGCACGCAGGCCGAGCTCCGGGCCATGGACGCGCGCACGCGCGAACTCCGCGCGGGCGTGAGCACGACGTCCGAGGAGCTGGCGCGGCTCGCCGGCCGCATGGACGCGACCGACGAGACGATCCGCAAGACCCGGGCGCGCGTGGACGCGATCCAGTCGCCGCCCGCCGAGTCCCGGGCCGAGCCCCGCGGCGATCGCACGGCGCGACCGGGAACACCCGAGCAGGCGTACGCAGCGGTCCTCGCGACGTTCCGCGCGCGTGAGCACGGGCAGGCGGTGCTCGACTTCCTCGACTTCATCAAGAAGTATCCGAAGCACCCGCTGGCCGCGAACGCGCGGTACTGGATCGGCGAAGCCTACTACGTCCAGCGCGACTACCGGCAGGCGCTGCGCGAGTTCCAGAAGGTGCTCGAGCTCGGCAGCGGAAAGGTGCCCGATGCGCTCGTGAAGATCGGGCTCTGCTACTGGAGCCTCCGCGAACCCGTCCGCGCCCGCGCGACCTGGCAGAAGGTAGTCCGCGAGCATCCGGGCGCGGCGCCGGCGGGGATCGCCCGCTCGCTCCTCAAGAAGTACGCGGCGGTCCGGCGCTAGCCGTCGGGCCCCACGCCCGTATCTGTCCGGACTCTCTTGTCGATGCGCGCCGTCCGATGTATCGAGGTCTACTGGGCGTCTGTCACCATGAACCCGCTCCGACCAGGGGACCCCGGCTATCCCGCGTTGCTCGGCGTCGTGCCGTCACCGCCCGCGCTCTGGGTGCGCGGCGCGCTGCTGGCCGACGACGCGCTCGCGGTGGCGATCGTGGGCTCGCGTCGTCCCACGCCGTACGGCGTGGAGGTCGCCGAGCGCCTGGCGTCCGACCTTGCCGCCCGCGGCGTCACGATCGTGAGCGGCTTCGCGCGCGGCATCGACACGGCGGCGCATCGCGGAGCCCTCGCCGGCAACGGGCGCACGATTGCCGTGCTCGGCTGTGGCATCGACGTCGCGTACCCGTCGGAGAACCGCGCGCTGGCGCCCGCGATCGAGGCGCAGGGCGCGCTCGTGTCCCAGTTCGCGCCCGGCGTGGCGGCGCTGCCCGGGCATTTCCCGGCGCGCAACCGGACGCTCGCCGGCCTGACGCTGGGCGTCCTCGTCGTCGAGGCGGCGGAGCGCAGCGGCGCCCTGATCACCGCTTCTTTCGCGGGCGATCTTGGCCGCGAAGTGTTCGCCATTCCTGGCCGAATCACCTCAGAGCTTTCGGCCGGAACGAACCGCCTCATCCAGGACGGTGCTAAACTGACTACGTGTTGGCAGGACATCGTGTCAGAATTACCAGAACCGTGGCGTCGTGCGGTGCGCGGCACTGTCTCGTGCGCGCGCGCGCCGTCGCCGCCGGACAGGGAGACTGACGAGGGCAGGATGCTGAAGCTGCTGACGCCGGATGAGCCTCAGCACATCGAGCAGCTGATCGCGCGCGCCGGGCTTGCGCCCGCGCGCGTCGCGGCGCTGCTCGTCGCCCTCGAGCTGGGCGGATGGGCCCGGCAGCTTGCGGGACAGCGGTGGGTCTCGAGCGCGGCGCGAACGAGGAGAGGGTCGTGGTGAAGCGATCGCTGGTGATCGTGGAGTCGCCGACGAAGGTGAAGACGATCCAGAAATATCTGGACTCGAAGTACATCGTCAAAGCTTCGATGGGCCACGTGCGGGACCTGCCGAAGTCGCAGCTCGGCGTGGATCCCAAGAAGGGCTTCAAGCCGAAGTACGTCGTGTCGCCAGGCAAGCGGAAGGTCCTCGAGGAGCTGAAGAAGGCGGCCGAGAAGGTCGACGCCCTCTACGTCGCGACCGACCCCGACCGCGAGGGCGAGGCGATCGGCTGGCACCTGGTGCAGGAGCTCGGCGTCGACAAGAAGAACGTTCACCGCATCACGTTCAACGAGATCACCGAACGCGCGGTGAAAGCAGCGTTCGCGAAGCCCGGGAAGATCAACCTCCAGAAGGTGGACGCCCAGCAGGCGCGCCGCGTCCTCGACCGGCTCGTCGGCTACAGTCTCTCGCCGCTCCTGTGGGAGAAGGTCCAGCGTGGGCTCTCGGCGGGGCGGGTACAGTCGGTCGCCGTGCGGATCATCGTCGACCGGGAGCGCGAGGTCCAAGCGTTCGTGCCGGTCGAGTACTGGTCGCTCCACGCGCGCCTCTCCGCCGCGCTGCCGCCCGAGTTCGTCGCGACGCTCAAGGAGGTCGCCGGCGAGAAGGCCTCGCTCAGCGACGAGTCGACGACGCGCGCGCTGGTAGCGTCGCTCGACGGCGCCCGCTACGTCGTCGGGTCGGTCGCGCGCGGGGAGCGCCGCCGGAACCCGGCGCCACCGTTCATCACGTCGACGCTCCAGCAGGAGGCGGGCCGCAAGCTCGGCTTCACGGCGAAGAAGACGATGGCGGTCGCGCAGCAGCTCTACGAGGGTATCGACCTCGGCGCCGAGGGCGCGGAGGGCCTCATCACGTACATGCGGACCGACTCGGTCCGCGTGGCGGGCGAGGCGCAGGACGAGGCGCGGCAGTGGATCGTGGCGCGTCTGGGCCGCGAGTACGTGCCCGACGCGCCGCCCGCGTACCGGTCCCGCGGGAGCGCCCAGGAGGCGCACGAGGCGATCCGGCCCTCGGAGGTCCGGCACGACCCGAAGAGCGTCGCGCGATTCCTCACCAAGGACCAGCTGGCGCTCTATCGCCTGATCTGGGAGCGCTTCCTCGGCAGCCAGATGATGCCCGCGATCTACGACACCGTGGCCGCCGATATCGACGCGGGGCGCTGTCTCTTCCGCGCGCAGGGCGCGACGCTCAGGTTCAAGGGCTTCACGGCCGTCTACGAGGAGAGCCGTGAGGACGAGACGCAGGGCGACGAGGACGCCGAGAGCGCGGTACCCGCGCTCCGGGACGGCGAGGTCTTGCGGCTCCTGGCACTCGATCCCAAGCAGCACTTCACCCAGCCCCCGCCGCGCTTTACGGAGGCGTCGCTGATCAAAGCGCTCGAGGAGCTCGGCATCGGCCGCCCGTCCACGTACGCGTCGATCCTCGGCACGATCATCAACGACCGGGGGTACGTGCACCGCGAGCGCAAGGCGCTCGTTCCGACCGAGCTCGGCATCGAGGTGACCGACCTCCTCAAGCCCTACTTCCCCGGGATCATGGACGTCGAGTTCACCGCGCAGATGGAGGAGTCGCTCGACAAGATCGAGGAGGGCGACCGGAAGTGGGTCGACACGGTCCAGGCGTTCTACGAGCCGTTCAAGCGGGACCTCGAGAAGGCCAAGAAGGGGATGCGCAACGTCAAGGCCGGCGCCCCGACCGGTGAAAAGTGCCCGGAGTGCGGTGAGGGGCTCCTCGAGCGGCGCGGGCGGTTCGGCAAGTTCCTCGCGTGCTCCGCGTACCCGGAGTGCAAGTACACGCGGAACCTCAACGGCGCCGACCGGGCCGAGGACCAGCCGACCGACGAGCTCTGCCCGACGTGCGGCAAGCCGATGGTCATCAAGCATGGGCGTTTCGGCAAGTTCATCGCGTGCTCGGGCTATCCCGAGTGCAAGACGACCAAGCCGGTCACGCTCGGGATCGCGTGCCCTGAGGCCGGGTGCACGGGCCAGCTCGTCGAGCGGCGCTCCCGGCGCGGCCGGACCTTCTATGGCTGCTCGGCGTACCCGAACTGCAAGTTCGTCCTCTGGCAGCGGCCCGTCGCCGAGCCGTGCCCGAAGTGCGGCGCCGCGTTCGTGACCGAGCGCGCGGCCCGCGGCCGCGTGCTGCGGCGGTGCGTGCGCGAGGGGTGCGACTTCGAGCGGGAGGTCGAGACCACGGTCGCATGAGCGACCCGTTGTCGGCGTTCCTGCGCTATCTCTCGCTGGAGAAGGACGCGTCCCCCCACACGCTTCGGAGCTATCGAAGCGACCTCCTCGAGTTCGTGAGGTTCGCCGGCCACGTGGAAACGGGCGAGCGGGGCCAGGCGCACCCTTCGCAGGCCACCCACGGTTCGAGCCGATCTCCGGGACCCCCTTCCAGCACAGCGGAGTGGCTCCGGACCGTCGACTCGCGGGCGGTGCGTGGTCATCTGGCCCATCTGCACGCGCGCGGGCTCGACCCGGCGTCGGTCGGACGCAAACTCGCGGCGCTCCGAAGCTGGTTCCGCTTCCTCGTCCGGCGGGGGGTGCTGGCCCGAAACGCCGCCCGGGAGGTGCGCGGCCCGCGACTCCCGCGGAAGCTCGTGTCGTTTCTCCCGATCGACGAAGCGACGGCGCTCGTCGAGGCGAAGGCGCTCGGCGGTGCGGCGCGGGCGCGGGACGTGGCGATCCTCGAGCTCCTCTACGCCACCGGCGTGCGCGTCTCGGAGCTCGCCGGCCTCGACCTCGACGACGTCGACCGCGCCGGGAGGACGGTGCGCGTGCTCGGCAAGGGACGCAAAGAGCGGATCGTTCCGTTCGGCCGCCAGGCGGCGCGGGCGCTCGAGGCGTATCTCAGCGGCCGGACCGCGCAGCGGGGTGCGCTCTTCGCCAACCACCGTGGCGGCCGCCTCACGGCGCGCGCGATTCACGGCATCGTGAGCCGGGGCGCCGCGGCGGCCGGCATCACGCGCCGCGTGAGCCCGCATACGCTGCGACACACGTTCGCCACCCATCTGCTCGACGCGGGGGCGGACCTCCGGGTGATCCAGGAATTTCTCGGCCACAGCAGGCTCTCGACGACGCAACGCTACACCCACGTCGGCGCCGACCAGCTCATGAAGGTGTACGACGCCGCGCACCCGCGCGCCCGCGCGCGCGCCTGACCGCGATCCCATGCGGCGCGTGCACGCGACGACCATCCTCGCCGTCCGCCACCGCGGCCAGGTCGCCCTCGGCGGCGACGGCCAGGTGTCCATCGGGAACACGATCGTCAAGGCGGGCGCCAAGAAGGTGCGCAAGCTCTATCACGACCGCGTCCTGGCGGGCTTCGCCGGCACCGCGGCCGACGCCTTCACGCTCTTCTCGCGCTTCGAGGCGAAGCTGGAGGAGCACCGGGGGAACCTCGCGCGCGCCGCGGTCGAGCTGGCGAAGGACTGGCGCAACGACCGGGTGCTGCGGCGGCTGGAGGCGCTGCTGGCGGTGGTGGACCGCGAGCAGTCGTTCATCCTCTCCGGCACCGGCGACGTCATCGAGCCGGACGACGGCCTGATCGGCATCGGCTCGGGCGGCCCGTACGCGCTCGCGGCTGCCCGTGCGCTCGTCGCCCACGGGAACCTCGACGCGAAGGCGATCGTGGTCGAGGCGATGCGGGTCGCCGCCTCGATCTGCGTCTTCACCAACGAGCAGATCACGGTGGAAGTCCTGTGAGCTCCGGGCTCGCGCTGACGCCGGCCGAGATCGTCGCCGAGCTGGACCGCTACATCGTCGGTCAGGACCGGGCCAAGCGCGCGGTCGCGGTCGCCCTGCGCAACCGCTGGCGCCGGCAGAATCTGCCGCCCGAGCTCCGTGACGAGGTGGCGCCAAAGAACATCATCATGATCGGGCCCACCGGCGTCGGGAAGACGGAGGTGGCCCGGCGGCTCGCGAAGCTCGCGCAGGCGCCGTTCCTGAAGGTCGAGGCCTCCAAGTACACCGAGGTCGGCTACGTGGGCCGCGACGTCGAGTCGATGATCCGCGACCTCACGGAGCTCTCGGTGACCATGGTCAAGGCCGAGATGACGGCGCGCGTCGAGGAGAAGGCCGGGCAGCTCGCCGAGGAGCGGCTGCTCGAGCTCCTCCTGCCGCGGCGCACCCACGAACCCTTCTCGTCGGGGTCGCTCGAGGAGGTCACGCCGGAGGCCTCACGCGAGACGACGACGGAGAAGCTCCGGGCCCAGCTCCGGGCGGGCCGGCTCGACGAGCGGCTGGTCGAGCTCGAGACCCAGCAGCAGGCCATGCCCATGATCGAGGTCCTCTCCGGCCAGGGCATGGAGGAGATGGGCATCAACCTGAAGGACATGCTGTCGAACCTCATGCCGACGCGCACCAAGCGCCGGCGGGTCAGGATCGCCGAGGCGCGGCGCATCCTCGCCCAGGAGGAGGCCCAGAAGCT
>JBGPIS010000155.1:0-6368 GCA_041484965.1 Methylomirabilia bacterium | reverse complement strand
GGCTACGAGAGCGTCTGGGTCACCCACGGCCTGGGCCGCGACTCCTTCCTCGTCCTCGCCGCCTACGGCACCGCGACCACGCGGGTGGGCCTGGGCAACGGCGTCGTGCCGATCTACCCGCGCCATCCCGTCGCGATGGCCCAGGCCGCGCTCACGCTCGCCGAGATGACGGGCGGCCGGTTCATCCTCGGCATCGGGGTGAGCCACCGCGAGATGATGGAGGGGATGCTCGGGCTCACGCTCGCGGACCCGCTCGGCATGATGCGTGAGTACGTGGCCGTTCTCCGCGGCGCGCTCGGCACGGGCGCGGACTTCGCCGGAGCGCACTACCACGTCCGCTGGAGTCTGGCGCTCCCACGGCGTCCCGCGCCCCCGCGCGTCTACCTCGCCGCGCTGTCGCGGCGGATGCTCGAGCTGGCCGGCGAGATCGCCGACGGCGCGATCCTCTGGCTCTGCCCGCCCGCCTACGTGCGCGACGTCGCGCGGCCCGCGCTCGAGCGGGGGCGCAAACGCGCGGGCAAGACGCTCGATGGCTTCGAGATCGTCGCCGCCGTCCCGCTCGCCGTCACCGGCGATCCCGCGGCCGCGCGCCAAGCCTTCCGCGGAGAGCTCGCGCGCTACCTCGCGCTGCCCTTCTACCGCGCCATGCTCGAGGCGAGCGGCCTCAGTGAGGGCGTGCGCGCGTTCGACCGCGACGGCGCCGTGCTCGACGGGCTCACCGACGCGCTCAGCGCCATCGGCGACGCGGCCGGCGCCCGCGGATACGTGGCGGCGTACCGCGCAGCCGGCGTCACGCTTCCCGCGATCCGCCCCATCACCTTCCCCGACGCGCCGTGGTACCGGCGCACGGTCGAGGAGGCGGCGACGTTCTGAGCGGCCTGGGGCGCCTTCCGCTACGAGGTCTTCCCGTCCTACGATTTCGCGCCGATCGCCGCGCAGCTCAAGCGGGACCACGCCTAGCGTCGTGATACAACTGTAGGCCCATGCGGGCCTACGTCGTGTCGCGCCTCGCCCAGACGGCGCTCGTCGTCTTTCTCTCGCTCACGGCCGTGTTCGCGATGGTGCGCCTCTCGGGCGACCCGGTGCTCCTCTTCATGCCGATGGACATCCAGGCAAAGGACGTGAACGAATTCCGCCAGCGCCTGGGCTTCAACGACCCGCTGCCCGTCCAGTACGCGCGCTTCATCGGCGGCGCCGTCCGCGGCGACTTCGGCGAGTCGCTCCGCTACAAGCAGGACGCCCTCGGCCTCGTGCTCGGCCGCCTCCCCGCCACGCTCCTCCTCGCGGGGACGTCGCTCCTCCTCACGGTCGTAGTCGCGATCCCGCTCGGCGTCGCCTCTGCGGTGCGCCGGAACAGCCTGCTCGACCACGTCGGGACGGTCGCGACCGTGCTCGGCCAGGCGACGCCGGGCTTCTGGCTCGGGCTCATGCTGATCTACATCTTCTCGGTGAAGCTCCGCTGGCTCCCGACGGGCGGGATGGGCGGGCTCGCCCACCTCGTCATGCCCTCGGTCGTCCTCGCCGCGTTCTTGTCGGCGCGCATCGCGCGGCTCACGCGCTCGGCGGTGCTCGATGTGCTCGGCGAGGAGTACATCCTGACCGCGCGGGCGAAGGGGCTCGGCGAGGGCCGCGTCGTCGGCAAGCACACGCTGCGGAACTCCGCGATCCCGATCGTGACGCTCGCGGGTCTGGAGATCGGGCAAATCCTCGGCGGCGCCGTCATCACCGAGACGATCTTCGCGTGGCCCGGGCTCGGCCGCCTCACCGTCCAGGCGCTCCTGAACCGCGACTTTCCCGTCGTGCTCGCCGCGGTCTTCTTCATCTCGCTCGTGTACACGCTGATCAACCTCGCGGTGGACCTGGCGTACGGCTGGCTCGACCCGCGGGTACGGCTGCGATGACAACGACTCGGATCGCGCAACCGAGGATCCGCCATGCGTGGTTCCGGCGGGGCACGGGCGTGGCGAAGCCCGGGAGGCCCAGCCCAGTGGGCTGGGCCAGGTGCCCTGTTCAGTGAAGGATCTGAAAGCGTGGCTCGGGATCGGCCTCACGGCCGCGGCGATCGTCGTCGCGCTCGCGGCACCGTGGCTCGCGCCGCACGACCCCCTCAAGGCCGACTTCGTCCAGAGCCTCCGGCCGCCCGGCGCGCCCGGCCACCCGCTCGGCACCGACCAGCTCGGCCGCGACCTCCTCGCGCGCGTCCTCTATGGCGCGCGCCTGGCGCTCTTCATCGGCACGTGCACGGTGCTGATCACCGCCGTCGTCGGCGGCCTCCTCGGCCTCGTCGCGGGGTTCGTGGAGCGCTGGCCCTCCGCGGTGCTCATGCGGATCGCCGACGTCCAGCTCTCGTTCCCGTTCATCCTCCTCGCGATGACGATCAACGCGATCGTGGGCCTCGGGCTCCGCAACATCATCCTGAGCCTCTCGGCGGCGGGCTGGGTCGTCTATGCGCGCGTGGTGCGCGGCGAGGTGCTCGTCGTGAAGCAGCGCGCCTACGTCGAGGCCGCCGCGGCCCTCGGCATGGGCCGGGCGCGGCTCCTGTTCCGCCACATCCTTCCCAACGTCGCGCCGTCCATCGTCGTCGTCGCGAGCCTGCAGTTCTCCTCGTTCATCGTCGCCGAGGCCGCCATCAGCTTTCTCGGCTTTGGCGTCCAGCCTCCGACGCCCGCCTGGGGGAGCATGCTCTCCGAGGGCCGCGACTTCCTCTACGTCGCCTGGTGGCTCGCCGCCTTCCCGGGCGCGGCGCTCGCGCTCACGGCGCTCGGCGTCAACCTGCTGGGCGACTGGCTCCGCGACACGCTCGATCCCAAGCTCAGGGTCTGAAACGCCCCTGGTCTGAGACGCCCCTTCTGAGACGCCCCTATAGAAGAACTCTATCGGCGACCGCTCCACCTATCGTCGCGTCCAACCTGCTTGACGTTCTCCATCGCGCCGTTACTATTGACGCTCGACTCATGTCGAACGCACGCTCGGGACACGCTGGACGACGAAAGGAGAACACCATGCAGCGACGGGAATTCCTCAAGACGGGGATGGGCGCGTCGACGTCGCTCGCCCTCGGCGGTTTGGTACGACCCACTGCGGCGCGTGCCGCCGCGGGCCCGGAGGCGGCGAAGTGGCGCACGTTCGAGGTGACGGCTCGAGTGGAGATCGCGAGCCCGTCCGGCGTGACGCGCGCCTGGGTGCCGCTCCCGCTCACGGTGGACACGGACTATCAGAAGAACCTCGGCCAGAGCTGGACGGGGAACGCCAGAGTCATGCGCGTCTACCAGGACGAGAAGTACCGCGCCGGGATCTTCTACGCCGAGTGGCCGGCGGGCGAGACAGTCCCGGTCGTCGAGGTGACGACACGCCACGCGACGCGCGACCGCGCCCTGGACCTCAAGGAGCCGGTGAACGTCGTCCCGGAGGACACGCGCGCCCTCGCCAAGTACCTCGCGTCCACCAGGCTCATCCGGACGGATGGGATCGTCCGGTCCACCGCGCTCGAGATCACGCAGGGGGTCAAGACCGACGTGGACAAGGCGCGGGCGATCTACGAGTGGATCGTCGACAATACCTTCCGCGATCCGAAGGTGCGTGGCTGCGGCATCGGCGACATCGGCTGGATGCTGGAAACCCGCAACCTCGGCGGCAAGTGCGCCGATCTGAACGCGCTGTTCGTGGGGCTCGCGCGCGCCATTGGAATCCCGGCCCGCGATGTCTACGGCGTGCGCGTCGCCGACTCGGCGGCGTTCAAGAGTCTCGGGAAAAGCGGCGACATCACCAAGGCCCAGCACTGCCGCGCCGAATTCTACCTGGCGAGCCACGGCTGGGTCCCCGTCGATCCCGCCGACGTGCGGAAGGTCGTACTCGAAGAGAAGGGCGGCCTCCCGCTCGGCGACCCGATCGTCGGGAAGGCGCGCGCGAAGCTGTTCGGCGCCTGGGAGATGAACTACCTTGCCTATAACTACGCGCACGATGTGAAGCTGCCGAACTCGACCGGCGATCCGATTGACTTTTTCATGTACACGCAGGCAGAGACCGCCCAGGGTCGGCTCGATAGCCTCGACCCCGACTCGTTTCGCTACAAGATGACCTCCCGAGAGCTCGGCGCCTGATCGTCCCGCCGGCCCGGTCGGCTCCCCGCCGTCCGGGCCGGCGCCGCGTTTCGGTGTATCCTTGAGCCTCTCTATGCTGGAGTTCCCTTCGTCCCATCACCGACCGGGAGGAGACCGTATGCGCCGCATGAACGTGCTGCTCGCTCTGTCGCTCGCGCTCGTCCTCGCGGGCGCGGCCCACGCGCAGGATCGCGTCAAGACCAAGGAGATCGTCGTCGGCCTCGGCGCCGAGCCGCGCACGATGCTCGCAGTGACGATCGTCGACTGGACCACGAATAACATGCTCGAGCACATCTACGACCGCCTGCTCGACCGCGATCCCAAGACCTTCAAGCCCAAGCCGATGCTGGCCGAGAGCTGGCGGATCGTGAACGACACGACCTGGGAGTTCAAGCTCCGCAAGGGCGTGAAGTTCCACAACGGCGAACCCTTCACCGCGCAGTCGGTCAAGGCCACGATCGACTACGCGCTCGATCCGGCCAGCAAGAGCCACTTCGCCTCCGCGGCCTACTGGGGCCTCGTCAAAGAGGTCCAGGTCGTCGACGACCACACGGTGCGGTTCCTCACCAAGCAGCCGTGGCCGAACCTGGTCGACAGCGCCTCGCTCACGAACTCGCTCATCATGCCGGCCAAGGCGCTGAAGGAGCTCGGGCCCGCCAAGCTGAACGAGAAGCCGATCGGCACGGGCCCCTTCAGGTTCGTGGAATGGAAGCGCGACGAGCGGCTCGTCCTCGAGCGCAACCCCGACTACTGGCAAGGACCGGCCGACGTGAGCCGCGTCACCTTCCGCTTCATCCCGGAGTTCAGCGCGCGGATGGCCGCGCTCCTCTCAGGCGAGATCGACGTCATGAAGGACGTGCCGCCTCACGTCGTCGAGGCGGTCGAGCGGAGCGGGCGCGCGCGACTCCGCTCCACGGTGTCGTCGCGCATCAACTACCTCGCGCTGGTGAACCTCAAGCCCGGCCCGATGCAGGACGCGCGCGTGCGGCGGGCGATGAATCACGCCGTGGACGTGGAGGAGCTGATCAAGCAGGTGCTCAAGGGCCGCGCGACGCGCATGTGCGGTCCGATGGCGCCCGCCAACGTCGACTACGCGCCGGCGGAGTGCTACAGGCACGATCCGGCGCGCGCCCAGGCCCTCTTCAAGGAGGCCGGGATCGACCCGACCAAGCTCCAGCTGACCCTCGACACGCCGGCGGGCCGCTACCCGCTCGACAAGGACGTCTCGCTCGCGATCGCGGCGCAGCTCCAGCGGCTCGGGATCACAGTCAACGTCGTCGTGAACGAGTGGGGCACGCACCTCGACAAGATCAAGAACCGGAACACCGGCGACATGTTCTTCCTCGGCTGGGGGCCGGCGCTCCACGGCCAGGGGACCATGCAGCCGCTTTTCCTGGGCGACCAGACCTACTCGTCCTATGGAAACAACGCAGTCCTGAACGAGAAGATCGCCCGCGCCAGCACCCTCCTCGAGCCCAAGGCCCGCGCCGAGGCCTACGCGGAGCTGCAGCGGATGGTCCGCGACGAGGCGCCCTGGGTCTTCCTCTGGCAGCAGCACGACCTCTACGGCGTCGCGACCCACATCGAGTGGACGCCGCGGGCCGACGAGAAGGTCTGGATGTACGAGGCCAAGGTGGTGCCGCGGTGAGCCTCACCGTCCTGACGAACGCGTTCCTCATCGACTGCACGGGCGCGGACCCGGTCGAGGGCGCCGCCGTCGTCGTCGAGGACGACCGGATCAAGGACGTCCTGCCGCGGGGCAGGGTCGGCCCGCTGCCCGGGCCCGTGACGACGTTCGACTGCAAGGGCGCCACGCTGATGCCGGGACTGACAGACGCCCACGTCCACATCTGCGCCGTCACCGAGAACATCACCGACCAGCACCGCTACTACCCGCCCTCCTACATCGCCGCGCGCGCGATGCGCCGCGCCGAGGAGTGTCTGCTGCAGGGGTTCACGACCGTCCGCGACGCCGGCGGAGCGGACTACGGCTTCAGGCTGGCCCTGGAGGAAGGCCACTTCCCGGGGCCGCGGCTGCTCGTCTCGGGCAACTACATCTCCCAGACCGGCGGCCACGGCGACAAGCGCCGGCGCGCCGAGTGGATCGAGCCGGTCGGCTGCTGCCTCGGCATGATCGGCTCGATCGCCGACGGCGAGGCCGAGGTGCGGAAGGCCGCGCGCGAGCAGCTGCGCCGGGACGTCGATCAGATCAAGATCATGGCCTCGGGCGGGGCCATGTCGCCCTCCGACGAGCTCGACACGACGCAG
>JBGPIS010000154.1:0-6444 GCA_041484965.1 Methylomirabilia bacterium | reverse complement strand
GACCGGGCAGAATCGCGTCCCGCTCGGCGGTCGTGAGGTGCCCGGCGCGGCAAAGCGCCTTCGCCCAGGCGACGCTGCCGACGATGTCGTGCGGCCAGAGCCGCCGGTCGAAAGCGAGCGAGGCCGTGAAGCGCGCCGCGGTCGGATCCGCGGCCTCTCTGAACCGCCCGGCCCACGGCGCGTCGGCCGCGGGCCGGGCCGCCCGGGGCTTTTTCTTTCCGGCGCCGGGCGTCACGGCAGGAGCGCCGCGATGTCGTCCATGATCCGCTGGGTCACGCGCTGCCGCGCCGAGCGCCGCTCATTCCTGTCGTCCGCCGAGAAGCGCCGCGGCGCGCCGAAGCGCACGGCCAGCCGGCGCCGGCGCGGGATGTAGCAGGAGCGCCCGACGAGGGCCTCGTACGTGCCCGCGATGCCCGCGGGCACGACCGGCACGCCGGAGCGGAGCGCCAGCAGCGCGACGCCCGGGAAGCCGCGCTCGAGCCGCCCGCGAACGCTGAACGGTCCCTCGGGGAAGATGCCGACGACACGTCCCTCGGCAAGCGCCGCGAGCGTGCGGCGGATCGCGCCCACGTCCGGCCGCTCGAGGCTGATCGGGATCGAGCCGATGTGGCGGTGGAAGAGCGGATGGAGCGGAGTCGCCCGCCAGACGCGCGGCATGACGATGAACGAGATCGGCGCCGGCGTCGCCAGCTGAAGGACCACGCCGTCGAGATAGTTGTGGTGGTTCGCCGCGATGATGTACGGCGGCGCGGGCGGCAGGTGCTCGAGCCCCTCGACGGAGAGCTCGAAGAAGCGCGCGAAGAACCGGCGCGCCGGTGAGCGCAGGAGACGATAGAGGAGCGGCGCAGCCTCCGGCAAGAACGGCGGCCGGACGATCTGGTCGAGGACGGAAGAGCGCGCCATCTCGCGGGTCTTATAGCATGGTTCAGCGATTGCGAGCGAGCCGGTAGCGCGCGACGGCGGCGTTGTGCTGCGCGACGGTGGTCGAGAAGTAGTGCCGCCGGTCGTCCATCGCGACGAAGTAGAGATACTTGACCGACGCCGGCTCGAGCGCGGCCTCGATCGCCTGGAGGCCGGGGCTCGCGATGGGCCCGGGCGGCAGGCCCTGGTGCCGGTACGTGTTGAACGGGTGATCGATCTGGAGATCGGCGCGGGTGAGCGCGCGCCGCTCCTTGCCGACCGCGTACTGCACGGTCGGGTCGGCCTGGAGCGGCATGTCGAGCGTGAGGCGATTCCAGAAGACCGCCGAGATGAGCCCCATCTCGGCGCGCGCTACCGCTTCGCGCTCGATGATCGAGGCCAGCGTGAGGAGCTGGTGGACACTGAGGCCGCGCGCCCGCGCGCGCGCGACGAGGTAGGGGTCGAGCTTCGAGCGGAGGCGCTGGACCATGCGCGCCAGGATCTCCTCGGCCGACATCCCGCGCACGAACTGGTAGGTGTCGGGGAACAGGTAGCCCTCGAGGCTCGGCCCTTCGACGCCGAGCCCGCGGACGAACGCCGGATCGTGGGCGAGGCGGACGACGTCGGTGGCGCGCGCCAGCCGCAGGGCCTCGAGCTCGCGCCCGAGCTCCGCGACGCTCGCGCCCTCACGGTGGAGCACCGCGTGCTGCCGGACCCGGCCGGTCTCGAGGAGCCGCAGCACGCCGAGCGTGCTCGTCCCGCGCTCCACCTCGTATTCGCCGGCCTGGAGCCGGCGCGCGCTGCCGCGCACGAGGCCCAGGAGGACGAATCCCGCCCGGCTCCGGATCACCTCCGCGTCGTGGAGCGCCGAGGCGACCTGGAGGATGCCGGCGTGGGCCGGGATCTCGACGGCGCGCGGGCCGGCCGAAAGGGCGCGCGTGGGGGTGACCGCCTGCCACGTGAGCATGGCGAGGACCAGGACGGTCGTGACCAGCGCGAGACCACCGACGGCACGCAACCGCATGATTCTACGAGTGTAACACCGAAGCTTTGGTATACTGGCGGACCTGGGGCTTGCGCCCCGCGATTTTCCATCTGGCTCGAGGGGGTTCTCATGCTGGAGCTTCAACTTCCCGCGCGGCACGAATGGGCTGTCCAGGACAAGACGTACGGCAAGCTGGCCATCGAGCCCTTCGAGCCGGGCTTCGCGTTGACGGTGGGCATCGCCTACCGCCGGGCGCTCCTCTCGGCGATTCACGGCGCCGCGCCCACGTGGGTGAAGATCGAAAACGTGCTCCATGAGTTCTCGCACCTGCCGGGGATCATGGAGGACACGCTCGACATCATGCTGAACCTGCGCCGGGTGGTCTTCGCGCTGCACGTGAACCGCCCGAAGATCCTCCGGCTGAAGGCGCGCGGCACGGGCGCCGTCAAGGCGGGCGACTTCGAGAAGGACGCCGACGTGGACGTCCTGACGCCCGACGTGCCGCTCGCCACCCTCGACAAGGACGGCGTGCTCGAGATGGAAGTGTGCGTCGAGCGCGGCCGCGGCTACGTGCCCGCGGAGAAGCGCGAGCCCGAGGCGCTGCCGATCAACGCGATCCTGCTCGACTCCGACTTCTCGCCGGTGAAACGGGTCAACTTCCACGTCGAGCCCTCGGGCGCCGGCGCCCGCGAGCGGCTCGTCCTCGAGGTCTGGACCGACGGGAGCGTCGTCCCGACGGCCGCGGTCGCCGAGGCCTCGAAGATCCTCGAGGACCACTTCGAGCTCCTCACGACCTTCCCCGAGTCCACGCCCCAGGAGGAGGCCGCCGAGCGCGCGGAGACGGGCCCGCGGACCGAGCTCAACGAGAACCTCTTCCGCAACGTGGACGAGCTGGAGCTGTCGGTACGCGCGTCCAACTGCCTCAAGACCGCGAACATCCGCACGATCGCCGACCTCGTCCAGAAGACCGAGGCCGAGCTCCTGAAGACGAAGAACTTCGGCAAGAAGTCGCTGAACGAGATCAAGACGATCCTCGGCGAGATGGGCCTGTCGCTCGGCATGCGCCTCGACCCCGAGGAGCTCGAGCGGCTGCGCGCGCAGTACGAGCGCGCGTTCGAGACCTAGCTACAGCGCGGCGCGCGTCTTGATGCGCTCGACGGCTTCCTCGGCCTCGGCGCGCCGGCCGAAGGCGGTCAGCCGGAAGTAGCCCTCCCCGCTCGGCCCGAAGCCCGAGCCCGGCGTGCCCACCACGTGGGCCTCGTTCAGCAGCTTGTCGAAGAAGTCCCACGACGAGAGCCCGGGCGGCGTCTTCACCCAGATGTAGGGCGCGTTCCGGCCGCCGTCGACGCGGAGCCCCGCGGCCTCGAGGCCCTGACGCACGATCCGGGCGTTCTCCATGCGGTAATCGATCGCGGACCGCACCTCACGCTGCCCCTCGTCGGTGTACACCGCTGCCGCGGCGCGCTGGATGACGTAGGCCACGCCGTTGAACTTCGTGGACTGGCGCCTGAACCAGAGCGCGTGGAGGCCCACCGGGTTGCCGGCGGCATCCTTGCCCCGCACCTCCTTGGGGACGACGGTGAAGGCGCAGCGCGTGCCCGTGAAGCCGGCGGTCTTGGAGAAGCTCCGGAACTCGATCGCCACTTCGCGCGCGCCCTCGATCTCGTAGATCGAGTGCGGGATGTCCGGGTCGCGGATGTACGCCTCGTACGCGGCGTCGTAGAGAATCACGGCGCCCTGGCGCCTGGCCCAGTCCACCCAGCGCTTGAGCGCCGCGCGCGAGAGCACCGCGCCCGTCGGGTTGTTCGGGTAACAGAGGTACACGAGGTCCACCGGCCGGTCGGGCAGCGCCGGCTCGAAACCGTTCTCGGCGGTGCAGGGGAGATAGATGACGCGGTCGTAGCGCCCCGCGCCGTCGGGCGCGCCCGTGCGGCCCGCCATCACGTTGCTGTCGAGGTAGACGGGATAGACGGGATCGGTCAGCGCCACCACGCAGTCGTCCGCGAAGATTTCCTGGATGTTGGCGCTGTCGCTCTTGCCCCCGTCGCTCACGAAGATCTCGTCGAGCTCGACCCGGACGCCGCGCGCGCCATAGTCGTGCTTGGCGATCAGCTCGGTGAGAAACTCGTAGCCGGTTTCCGGGCCGTAGCCCCGGAAGGACTCGGCGCGCGCCATCTCGTCGACCGCGGCGTGAAGCGCGCGGATGACCGAGGGCGGCAGGGGATCAGTCACGTCGCCGATGCCGAGCCGGATGAGGCTGGCGTCGGGATGCGCCGCCTGGAACGCCTTCACCCGGCGCGCGATCTCGGAGAAGAGGTAGCTCGCCCGGAGCTTCAGGTAGTGCTCGTTCACGCGGGCCATGGCGCTCGATTCTAGCAAATCGCCTCGGGGTCGAGGCAGAAGCGCTCGGTCCGGCGCGCCGCCCAGCCGGTGACGCTGAGCGTGTGGCCGTCGGTCTCGAGGAGCGCCGCGCCGTCGCGGTCGGTCCGGTAGACGCGCGCGCCCGCCGCGGCGAGCCGCGCGAGGACGCCGTCGTCGGGGTGGCCGTAGGCGTTGCGGGCGCCGACCGAGATCACGGCGACCGTCGGGCCGACGGCGCGAAGGAAGGCGGCGGTCGTCGAGGAGCGCGAGCCGTGATGGGCGACCTTCAGCACGGTCGCCGCGAGCGGCGCGCCCGACGCGAGCAGCGCCTCCTCGCTCGCCGCCTCGATGTCCGATGCCAGGAGAAATGAGACGAGTCCGTATTCGATCCGAAGGACGACCGCCTCGTTGTTCCGGCTTTGGAGAGAGCGCGGCGGTGGGGGGCCGGGACCTCTCCGAGACCCGTAGCTTCTGGGCGTTGCCGGGCGAAACGCGTCGGATACGTCCGCGCGGGGCTTGGTAGCTAGCGTGGTCGAGGAGGGGTCCCGGCCCCCCGCCGCCCGCGCGTCTCGAGGCCGGACCAACGAGATCATCGCGCCGCCGATCCAGCGGGGGCCACGCGCGAGCGTCTCGGCGTCCCACGACTCCGAGGCGCCGAAGAGCCGGCGGATCGCGAGCATCCCGCCGGCATGATCGGCGTCGTCGTGCGTCACGAGCGTTCCGGCCAGACGCAGGTGACCGCGATTCCACAGGTAGGGCGCGACGACCCGCTCGCCGGCGTCGAGCCGCCACGGCCCACCCGGTCCCGCGTCGATCAGGAGTGTCTGGCCGTCGGGCCCTTCCACGACGATCGCGTCGCCCTGGCCCACGTCGAGCACGGTGACCCGCAGCCGGCCGTCGGGGGGCCGGAGGAGCGGCCACGCCGCGATGGCCGCCGCGACGAGCAGCAGCAGGACGGCAGCGGCCCCGCTCAGGCGGCAGAGCCGGCGCCGTGCCTCGCGGAGGTGGTACGCGGTCAGCGCGAGCAGGAGCGACGCCGTGTAACAGGCGATCGCGAGCCAGTGCGGAGCGGGGAGATGGACGACGGCGCCAGGCACCGCGGCGGCGAGGGCGACGACGGCGCGCAGGGCGAGCAGCACGGGCCAGACCGCGTCGAACGCGATCCGGGCGAGCGCGTCGCTCAGGAACGCGACGCCGACCGCGAGGAGCCCCACGATCGTGCCGGCGGCCGCGAGCGGCACCACGGCGAGGTTCGCGACGACCCCGACCGTCGAGAGCTGGTTGAAGTGCGCCAGCGTGATCGGGAGCACCGCGAGCTGGGCCGCGACGCTCACGCCGAGCGCGCCCAGGATGAGGCCCCGCGGAAGCGGCGCGGCCACGATCCCGGCGGTCGCGGCGAACGAGAGCTGGAACCCGGGATCGAGGAGGTCGGTGGGGCGGAGGGCGAGGATCACGAGCGCGGCGAGGGCGAGGCTGTTGGCGACCGCCGCGTCGCGCTCGAGCAGCAACGCGGCGAGCACCAGCACCGCCATGATCGCGGCGCGGAGCACCGACGGCTCGGGGCCGACGACCGCCGCGAACCCAATGACGAGCACGATCGCGACGACGGCCGACGCCCGGCGGCCGAGCCGGACGAGCTTGCAGAGCGCGAACACCGCCGCGGCGAGGAGCGCCACGTTGAATCCGGAGACCGCGAGGACGTGATAGACGCCGGCGCGGCGGAAGCCGTCGTCGAGCTCGCGCGGGAGCCCCGTGCGCTCGCCGAGGAGGAGCCCCGCGAGGAGCGCCGACGACGCGGGCGGCAGCGCGCTCCCGATCGCTTCGAGGGCGCGGGACTTCACGCGCGCCGGCCACGGCGGGCGCGGCTCCTCCAGCGGCGTGACGCGCTCGGCGCGCGTCGAGCCCGTCACGCGGATCCCCTCGCGGGCCAAGTGCGCCGCGTAGTCGAAGCCGCCGGGGTTCCGGAAGCCGATCGCTGGCGAGAGCCGCAGCTCGGCCGCGATCCGTTGCCCCAGGCCGAGCGGCGGCGGCGGGCCGTAGACGGTCGCCTGGATCTGGCCCGAGCGCGTCTCGCCGTCCACGCGCCGGGCGTCGATCGAGAGGCGCGTGCGGTCCGGCGCCCAGCGCAGGGGCTCGGCCGCGAGCCGGCCCTCCACGCGCGCGACCCGCGGCAGGTCGAGCCGCGCGACGTCGTCCAG
>JBGPIS010000153.1:0-6447 GCA_041484965.1 Methylomirabilia bacterium | reverse complement strand
GACCGTGTGCCCCGCGGGCGTGCCCTACGGCCGCCTCATCGAGGCCGCGAAGGCCGAGATCGAGCGCCAGCGTCCGGGCTCGCCCGCCCGGCGTCTCTTCCGCGCGCTCAACTTCGGGCTGCTGCTGGGCCACCCGAAGGTCCTCGGGCTCGCCGCGACGGCCCTGCGCGCCTATCAGGCGAGCGGCCTGCAGCGGCTCGTGCGGACGACCGGGCTCGCGAGGCACCTGCCGGGGACGCTCCCGTCGTGGGAAGCGCTGCTGCCGCCGCTGCCCGCGCGCCGGGCGCGGGCGCCGCTGCCGGCGTTCATCATGGCCGACGGCGCGCGGCGTGCCCGCGTCGCATTGCTCAGCGGTTGCGTCCAGTCGGTCGTCTTCGGCGCCCACAACCGCGCGACCGCGCGGGTGCTCGCGAAGAACGGCTGCGACGTCGTCGTGCCCCAGGGCCAGGGCTGCTGTGGTGCGCTGAACGCCCACGGCGGGGACCACGCGCGCGCGCTCGAGATGGCGCGGCAGACGATCGCGGTGTTCGAGGCCGCCCGAGCGGACGCCGTCGTCGTCAACACGTCGGGCTGCGGCGCCCACATGAAGGCGTACGGGCAGCTGCTCGCCGGCGACCCGGCCTGGGCCGAGCGCGCGGCGGGGTTCGCCGCGTCGGTCCAGGACCTCGCGGAGTTCCTCGCGCGGGTACCGCTCCGCGGGCCGCTGGTACCCGTGCGCATGACCGTGACGTACCACGACCCTTGCCACGTCGTGCACGGCCAGAAGATCAGGAGCCAGCCGCGCCAGCACCTCGCCCAGATCCCCGAGCTCACGGTCGTGGACCTTCCCGAGTCCGACTGGTGCTGCGGCTCGGCGGGCCTCTACAATCTCACGCAGCCCGAGATGGCGGCGCGGCTCCTCGAGCGGAAGGTCGGCCACGTGCTCGCGACGGGCGCCGAGGCGGTGGTCACCGCGAATCCCGGCTGCATCCTCCAGATCCAGGCGGGGCTCGGCGCTCACGGCTCGGCGATCCGCGTGCTTCACATCGTCGAGCTGCTCGACCGGGCCTGCGGCGGAGACGCGCGATGAGCGACGTCACCGCCACGCCGCGCGAGCACAAGGCCCACGCCCCGCAGTCGATCGGGTGCTGGGTGCTGACCGTCTCGGACACCAAGACGGCCGAGACCGACACGAGCGGCGCGCTGATCCGTGAACTCCTGAGCGCGGCGGGCCATCCCGTGGTCGGAGCCACGATCGTCAGCGACGAGCCTGCCGACGTGGCGCGCCTCGTCCGCGAGGCGTGCCGGGACGAGCGGGTGCAGGCGGTCATCCTCACGGGCGGCACCGGGATCACGTCGCGCGATTCCACCTTCGAAGCGGTCGAGGCGCTGCTCGACAAGCGGCTGCCGGGCTTCGGCGAGCTCTTCCGCATGCTCTCCTACCAGGAGATCGGCGCCGCCGCCATGCTCTCGCGGGCCCAGATGGGGATTCACGCGCGGCGGATCGTCGTCTCGCTGCCGGGCTCGCCCAATGCCTGCCGCCTGGCGCTCGAGAAGCTCCTGATCCCGGAGCTCCCCCACCTCGTCCGGGAGGTCAGCCGGTAGTCGGCCGTGGCCGACGACTTGATCCAGTAGCGTATACTCCGAAGAATCTCGCAAGGAGGGTTCGGATGGTGAGACCCCGACCGGCTGTGGTCCTCGCGCTGCTCTTCGTCGCCGGCCTCGTGATCGGCTGCGCCGGCCCCGGCGGCCAGACCGCCTACTGGACGGAGAACGGCGGCGTGGGCCCCGCGCCGGAGCTCGTGCGGTTCAACACGCTGCTCGCCGATCTCGCCGAGCGGCTCCGGCCCGGGCTCGTCCACGTGCGCGTCCGCCGCGGTGGGGCGCCCGACGAGGCGCGGGAGGAGCCTGGCGACGAGCGCCGCGCCACGGGGTCCGGCTTTCTCATCGACCCGAGCGGGCTCATCGTCACGAACGCCCACGTGGTGGAAGGCGCCGAGTTCATCCAGGTGAAGCTCTCCGACGGCCGGCGGTTCGCAGGCAAGCTGATCGGGCGTGACACCCGCGTGGATCTGGCCCTTCTCAAGATTGACGGCGCGACGAACCTCACCGTGCTGCCCATCGGCGACTCGAACAGGCTGAGGGTGGGCGAGCTCGTCCTGGCGCTCGGCCATCCATTCGGGCTCGAGCAGAGCGTGTCGTTCGGGATCGTGAGCCGCAAGGGATCGCCGCTCACGGTCGCGGCGCCCGGCTTCGACTTCGTCCAGACGGACGCGGCGATCAACCCCGGCAACTCCGGGGGCCCGCTCGTGAACATGGCCGGCGAGGTGATCGGCGTGAACAGCATGGCGGCGCGCAACGGCTCGATCGGCTTCGCGATCCCCGCCAATCTGGTCAAGATGCTCGTCCCGCAGCTCGCCGCGAAGGGCAAGGTCGAGTGGGGCTGGCTCGGCGTGTCCATCGCGGAGGTCGCCGAGGAGGACCTCGAGCGGCTCAAGCTGCGCGAGCCGCGCGGCGTGCTGGTCCGCGGCGTGATGCCGGGGGAGCCCGCCGACCGCGGCGGCGTCCGCGCCGACGACGTCATCGTCGGCTTCGACGGCACGCCGCTCGACAGCCCGCGCGACCTCCAGCGCGTGGTCTCGTCCACGCCCGTGGGCCAGAAGGTGCGCATCGGGCTCGTGCGCGAAGGGCGCGAGACCGAGGTGGAGGTGACGATCGGCCTCTACAAGGAGCGTGAGGTGCCTCGCGCCGCACCGCCGCGCCACGAGCCGCCGCGACGGTCGCCCCACGGGCCCGACGCGCCGGCGCCGGAGACCCCGAAGCCCGAACCGCCGAAGTAGTCAGGCGCGCTCAGGGCGCGACCGCGTAGAGCGTCCACTCGCCGGGCACGCCCTTGAGGGCGCGCGCCCCGCGATCCTCGAATCTGATCCCCGACCCGGCCACGAGGTCCCTGACCGTGCTCGACACGAGCACCTCGCCCGGCCCCGCGCTCGCCACGACTCGGGCGCCGACGTGAACGGCGATGCCGCCGAGCTTCTCACCCATCACCTCGCACTCGCCGGTGTGGAGCCCGGCCCTGATCTCGAGGCCCAGCCGGCGGGCGCCGTCGCGGGCGGCCAGCGCGCAGCGGATCGCGCGGGCCGGCCCGTCGAACGCGGTGAGGAAGCCGTCGCCTGCGGTGTCGATTTCGCGCCCGCGGAACCGCGCGAGCTCCTGGCGCACCATCACGTGATGGGCGTCGAGCACCTCGCGCCACCGCCGGTCGCCGAGCTCCGCCGCGCGCCGGGTGGAGTCCACGATGTCGGTGAACATCACGGTCGCCAGGACGCGGTCGGCCTCCGGTGCGTGCCGGACGCCCGTGACGAACTCCTCTACCTCGCCGACGAGCGCGTCGACGTCTCCCACGCAGGGGGCGTGGTCGGGGCCGGGCAGCGCGACGAACTTGGCCCCGCGAATCCGCTCCGCGATGTAGCGGCCGAACGCGATGGGGGTGGCCCGGTCGCCTTCGCGGTGGAGGACGAGCGTCGGGACCCGCACAACGGGGAGAATGTGCCGCACGTCGGTGGCTTGGTTGAGACGCAGGAGCGCGCGCATGCCGGCGGGGCTCACGGAGAGCCGCTCGAGCCGTCCCCACGATCGCCGGAACGCCTCGTCGCCGGCGCGGCTCGGGGCGAACGCCCGGACGCTGACGCCCGTGCCCCAGCCGCCGAACATGCGCTCGGTGAACGCCTCGACCGCCGCCGGGAGGGACCCGATCGGATAGTCGGGCGCGACCGTGAGCCGCGCGAGCGTTCCGTAGAGGACGAGGGCCGACGTCCGCGTCGGATAGGTGGCCGCGAACGTGATGCACATTGGTCCGCCCTCTGAGATGCCGAAGAGCGCGGCGCGCTCGGCGCCGGCGGCGTCCATCACTGCGCGCACGTCGTCCATGCGCTCCTCGATCGAGGGCAGGTCGCTCACGCGGTCGGACAGCCCCATCCCGCGGCGATCGAGCAGGATGAGCCGCGCGAAGGACGCGAGCCGCCGGAGGAAGGGGCCGAACGAGGCTTCCTCCCACATGTACTCGACGTGGGAGATCCAGCCGGGGACCACCACGAGGGTGGGGCCGCGGTCGCCGACGACCTGGTAGGCGACGCTGACGTCGCCGCTTCGCGCGTACTTCGTCTCTGGCTGCATGCTAGCCTCCTAGGGCTCAGGCGCGCGCGCGGGGCACGGCCAACGCCGCCAGCGTCGCGCGCGCCCACGGCTCCGCGAGTGTGGGCATCGGCGCGTAGCGGATCGCGCCGGTGATCCGCATTCCGCCTTCCCAGTCGGCAGCCGTGTCCTCGAGGACGTCCTCCACGGCCAGGAGGAAATAGCCGAGCCCGTCGGCGCCCGCCACCGGGAGCGGCCCGTCCACCGCGCGGAGCTTCACGTAGGCCGTCGCGTCCGGCTCGATCACCAAGAGCGTCCCGGTCTGGCGCTCGGCGAGGTTCTTCGCGCTGCGGCTCCGGGCGCCGATCACGAGCCCCACGGTGCCCGCGTCGTAGGCGCGCAGCTCCAGGTACGAGAGCAGCATGGGGTGGGGCCGGCCGTCCGCGTCCACGGTGACGAACGGAAGCCCGAGGCCCAGGTGCCCGCGCAGGTCGCGCTGGGAGAAGCGCTCGGCGAGGGCGAGCGGGAGCGAGGGGCCGAGCGAGCGGGTCATCGCGCTCTCACGCGTTCTTTCTCCGCGAAACCTCTCCCCCTGTCAAGGCGCCGCCGCGCGTTGCCAGAATGGGCTCGTCGCTGCCGCGCGCGTTGCCAGAATGATCTCGGGCTCCCGCGGTAAGTCGCGGATTCTCCTGCCCTCTCCCGCATGGAGCCCCCTTTGCACTCCCGTCCACCGGAGGGGTAAGACGATGCACTGCATGAATCTGAGAATCCTGCTGGTCGGCGGCGCGCTCGTCGCCTGCGCGGCCTGCGCCACGAACACGGAGTGGGCGGCGTGGAAGGCGCATCCGGCACACTTCGCGTCGGAGGACCACTTCGAGTTCTCGATGCGAAACCGGGCTGCGCCGCCGCTCCTGCAGAGCCCCGCAGACCTGGAGCTCGCCGGCGCACAGGGCTGGTGGGGCGGTCCCTTCGAAGACGGGCCGCTCGTGAACGTCGCGGGCCACTGGACGGGCATGTGGGTCGGCGTCGGGGTCTACTGGTCGCCGTTCTCGAGTCGGGCGGAGGCCGATTTCACCCAGCAGGGCCGCCGCGGCGAGGGGAGGCTCGTGTTGGCGGACACGCTCACGATGGACGTCCCGCCGATCCTGACGATCGAAGGTCTCCACGGCGTGCCCGTCGTCCTCGAGGTCTCGGGCGCCAGGCTCGTTGTCAAGCACCGGGTGGACGGGCGTCACCTCACCGGCGAGTTCACGGTGGACGGCGACCGGATGGTGGGGCGCCTGCACGATTCCAGCGCGCGCCTCGTGCTCGTGCGGCAGCGCTGAGGGACGTCATGGCGAAGGGACGAACGCGGTTGCGGGTCTGTCTAGTATCCGCGCGCGCTATCGACGACGTGCCGCAGCGCCTCGCCGCGCGCGTTGCGCGTCGTGTGGAGACCGCCGGCGCCGCAGGGTTCCGCGCGCGCTCGGCGCCGAGCCCGAGGAGCGATCAGCCGCCGGTCTTGGCCGGGGCCACCGCGGCCGCGGACTCGCGCTGACCGTCGGGAGCGATCGCGCACGCGCCGCCGCCGTCCATATGAATCGTGAGGTCCTTGATCGTGGGCGACGTGCCGCAGAGCGGGCACTTCGGATCGCGACGGAGCTTCACCTCGCGGAAGCGCATGCCGAGCGCGTCGTAAGTGAGGAGCCGCCCGATCAGGGGCTCGCCGATCCCGAGCACCAGCTTGACGACCTCCGTCGCCTGTACCAGCCCGACCACGCCTGGGAGCACGCCCAGGACACCGGCCTCGCTTCAGGACGGGACGAGGCCGGGTGGCGGCGGCGTCGGGTACAGGCAGCGATAGCAGGGGCCCTCGTTCGGCGCAAAGACCGTCGCCATGCCCTCGAACTGGAAGATCGAGCCGTGGACGTTGGTCTTGCCCGCGAGGAAGCACGCGTCGTTGACGAGGTAGCGCGTCTCGAAGTTGTCCGAGCCGTCAACGATGAGGTCGTAGTCCTTGATCACGTCCATCACGTTGTCGACGGTGATGCGCATCGGGAGCGCGATCACGTTGACGTCGGGGTTGAGCGCCTTGATCGTGCGCGTGCCCGACTCGACCTTCGGCTTGCCGATGTCGGCCGTCGTGTGGAGCACCTGCCGCTGGAGGTTGGTGACGTCCACGACGTCGCCGTCCATCAACCCGAGCGTGCCGACGCCGGCCGCCGCGAGATAGAGCGCGGTCGGCGAGCCGAGCCCTCCGGCGCCGATCAGGAGCACCTTCGAGCGGAGGAGCTTGCGCTGCCCCTTGTCACCGACTTGTGGCAGGAGGAAGTGCCGGCTGTAGCGCTGGATCTG
>JBGPIS010000152.1:0-6493 GCA_041484965.1 Methylomirabilia bacterium | reverse complement strand
TGCGCGCCGTCGCCACCCTCCGGGGCTCCTCCGCGGTCGGCGACGACACGAACGTGGTGGAGGCGGCGACAGAGGTGCACGCCGGAGACGCGCGCGTCGCCGCCGGAGTCCTGATGTACCTCTGCGTCAGCGTCCCCGGAGTCGATCTGGCGGCGCACAGGGAGCGGCACTGACTCGACGTCGCGTCGTCCTCACCGGCCGCGGCGTGGTCTCGCCGCTCGGTGTCGGAATCGCTCAGCACTGGGACGCGGTCTGCGCGGGGCGCTCGGCGGTGGGGCCCGTCGAGCGGCTCGCCGCGCTCGGGCTCCCCGCATCCACGGGCGCCGCGGTCTCGACCGATCTCCTGCACCCGCACCTCGGGCGGCTGCCGAAGAAGCAGCAGAAGCTCTACAACCGGGCGACGCTCCTGGCCATGCTGGGGGCCTCGCTCGCGATGGAGGACGCGGGGCTGACCGCGGGCGCCGGTGAGCCGGCGCGCCTCGGTGTCCTGCTCGGGGTGAACGCACTCGCCTGGGACCTCGCGGCGATGACCGACTACCTGGTCGCTTCGGAGTCGATGCAGTCGCCCGGCACGCTGGACATGGCGCGCGCCAACCGATTCTGCATGCAGAAGATCAACCCGCTGGACTTCTCGTTGAAGACTCTGCCGAACCTGGCCGCGGGCCACGTCGCCATCGCCCACGACGCGCAGGGGTTCTGCCGCGCGTTGACGGAGGGAAGCGTCGGCGGCGCGCACGCGGTCGGGGAGGCGTATCGGCTCGTCAGCGAGGGTGATCTCGACGTGGCGCTCTGCGGCGGCGCCGACGCGCAGCTCGAGGAGCTGCTGTTCGCGACCTACTGGGGCGCCGGCGTGGTCGCGTCGGACGACGGGAGCCACCCGGGCTATGTGCCGGGCGAGGGCAGCGGCCTCCTGGTGCTGGAGGAGGCGGAGCACGCGCAGGCGCGCGGCGCGCGTCTCCACGGCGAGGTCGTGGGCTTCGCCTCGGGCGCCGGCGCAGGCCAGTGGGCCAATCACGACGACGCCGAAGACCAGGCGCGCCGGCTCGCGCGGGTCGTCGAGGCCGCGGTTGAGGAGGCGGGTGGAACGCCCGACGTCGTGAGTCTCCACGGCGACGGCATTCCGGCGCACGACCGGGCCGAGGCGCTCGCGCTGGCGCGCGTGTTCGGCTCGCGCGCTTCGCAGATCCCGCAGCTCCGGATGAAGCCGCTCCACGCGGACCTGGGCGCGGCCGCGGGCCCGGTGGAGCTTCTCGCTTGTTCAGCGGCCCTCGCGCACGCTACACTCCCCGCGGTCGCGTCGGCGTGTTCGTCCGGGCGGCCGGCGGCGTTTCGCGGCGCGCTCGTGATCTCGCTCGGCCTGTTCGGCGAATGCGCGGTGCTCATGCTCAGAGCCGGAGGTGGCGGTGCGGATTGACTTGACGGGCAGGGTCGCGCTGGTCACCGGCGCCTCGCGCGGCATCGGGCGAGCCATCGCGGAAGGGCTGGCGCGCGCGGGAGCGACCGTCTGCATCAACTATCGCCAGCAGCACGAGCGCGCGAAGGACACGCTCCACGCGATCGAGGCGGAGGGCGGCCACGCCTTCGTGCACCAGGCGGACGTGAGCGACCGTGCGCAGGCAGCCGGTTTGATCGACGCGATCGTCGAGCGCGGCGGGGGGCTCGACATCCTCGTGAACAACGCCGGCATCACCCGCGAAGGGCTCTTCCTCGAGATGTCGGATGACGAGTGGTCGGCGGTGCTGAGCACGAACCTCGACGGCGTCTACCATTGCACGCGTCTCGGGGCACGGCAGATGCTCAACCGCGGATGGGGGCGCATCATCAACCTGAGCTCGGTCCTGGGCTCGCGCGCGGGGCGCGGCCAGGTCAACTACGCGGCGTCGAAGGGCGGCGTCAACGCGTTCACGCGCGCGCTCGCGACCGAGCTGGCCGGCCGCGGCGTCACCGTGAACGCGATCGCCCCCGGGCTGATCGACACGGACATGAGCCGGCCGTTCATCGGGATGGCGACGCAGAAGCTACGGGACTGGATTCCGATGCGACGGGTCGGCCGGCCCCCGGAGGTGGCGGCGCTGGCGGTCTTCCTCGCGTCCGAGGAGGCGAGCTACATCACGGGGCAGGTCATCGCAGTGGACGGGGGCATCGGCTAAGGAGGCCGCTTCTCGCATGGAGCCGGATACGACCAAGATCTGGACAGACTCGGAGGCGCGCGTCAGCGTCGGAAAGATCATCGTCGAGTCGCTCGGCGTGGACGAGGCGACGGTCACGAATGACGCGGCGCTGGTGCGGGATCTGGGCGCGGAGTCCATCGACTTCCTCGACATGAGCTTCAAGTGCCAGCAGACGTTCGGCGTGGACCTGCCGGTCCGGCTCGTCCAGGACCGCCGGATCGAGTGGCGCGATCTCAGCGTGCTGGCCCAGGTGCTCGAGCGCCGCTACGGGACGGCGGTGCCCGCGGAGGAGCTGCGGACCGTCGCGCCGGCGACTGTCGCGGCGGTGCTCGAGCACCTGGCGGCCAAGCACGGTGTCCGTCGCGCGCCCGGCGACGAGCCGGAGGTGGTCCGGGCGCTCGCCGAGCGCATGCTGGCCGATCTGGACGGCACGCCGCTCGATCTCTCCGACCTGACGGTGGAGCGCTTCGCCGGTTATTTGAACGAGAACCTTCACGCGCCGGCGGCGATCGAGGCGGTGATGAGCCGGTTCACGGTGCGGGCGGTGACGGAGTACATCGTGCGGCAGCTCGCGGCGGCCTCGCGCCTGGCGCCGGGAGCCTGACGCCGCTCCACCGCCGAGCCCCCGGGGCATCGCCGACACCATGCGGTTCATCTTCGTCGATCGCATCATCGCCATCGAGCCCGGCCTCGCCATCGAGACGCTCAGAAACGTGAGCGCCACGGAGGACGTCTTCGCCGATCATTTTCCGGGGTGGCCGATCCTGCCGGGAGCGCTGATCGTCGAGGCCTTCGCCCAGGCGGCGCAGCTCCTCATCGGATTGACCTTCGACTTCGCTCAGGTCGGACGTCTGACCCGGCTGACGCGCGCGGCCTTCCGGCACGTCGTGCGCCCGGGCGACCAGCTCAGGATCCGGTGCGAGCGCCGCGCGGCCGGTGGTGCGTGGGTCCTCGCGGCGACGGCCGACGTCGCCGAGCGCCGCGTGGCGAGCGCGACGCTCGAGTTCGAGGTGGAGGCAGCGCGGTCCGGGACCGACGCGGGGACCGAGGCGGCTCGCCTGCGCGCGCTCGCGCACGAGATTCAGCGGTCTCCGCTGGAGCTGACCTCGCGGGGGGACGTCGCGTGAGCGGGGCGCTCGAGCCGCGCGCCGTGCTGGTGACCGGGGGCGGGGGGGGGATCGGGCGCGCGATCGCGCTCCGCTTCGCCGACGCCGGGGCGCGGGTCTTCGTGAACTTCTTCATCAACCGGGAGGCGGCGGAGAAGACTGCCCACGACATCGAGCTGCGCGGCGGATCCGCGCATCTCGTCCAGGCCGACCTCAAGGAGCCGGCCGAGATCCGGCGCATGCTGGGCGAGATCGGACGCGTCGCCCCGCGGCTCGACGTCCTGGTGAGCAACGCGGCCTCGGGCGTGCTGCGGGACGGGCTCGAGCTGTCGCCCAAGCAGTGGGACTGGGTGCTCGCGACGAACGCCCGCCCGCTGCTTCTGTGCGCACAGGAGGCGGCGAAGCTGATGGCGGCCGGTGGCCGGATCATCGCGCTTTCGAGCCTCGGCAGCCAGCGCGTGATCCCCGGCTACGCGGCGATCGGCGTCTCCAAGGCGGCGCTCGAGGCGCTCACACGCTATCTCGCCGTGGAGCTGGGCGCGCGGGGGATCACCGTGAACGCGGTGGCCGCCGGCGCGGTGGAGACGGATATCTGGCGGATGCTCCCCGACGGCGCCGCCGCACTCGCGGCGGTGCGGGCGCGGACGCCCGGCGGCGCGCTCATCTCGCCCGAAGCCGTGGCCGACGTTGTCTTCTTCCTCGCGAGCCCGGCAGCCCAGGCGATCCAGGGGCAGGTCCTCACGGTGGACGGTGGCTACTCCCTGCTCGCGTGAGGCCGCGCCCCGGCGCGTGGTCGTGACGGGGCTCGACGTCGCGACGCCGATCGGCGTCGGGCGCGAGGCGTTCTGGAAGTCGGCGCTCGCCGGCGCCTCCGGCGTCCGCCGCATCACGCACTTCGATCCCGAGGGCTTGCCGACCCAGGTGGCGGCCACGCTGGCGGATCCGGCGGCGATCGAGGAGTGCCGCGCCGACGAGGCGCTGGACGCGCTCGAGCCTCGGGCGGTCGTCGTCGGCGTGCGCGCGGCGCGTGGCGCGGTCGCCGCCGCCCGCGCGGGCGAGGCGCTCCGATCGCCGCGCGCGGGCGTCCTCGTCGGCACCAGCGGCGAGCGTCACGATCTGAGAGCGCTGGGCGCCATCGCCTACGCGAGCCGGGCCGAGCGCGGGAAGGTGACGCCGGCGAGCTTCGCGCGCGAGTTCGCCCGGCGTGTGGCGACGGACCGGCTCGAGCGGATGTGTCCGCAGTACCTCGCGTCGCGGCTCGCCGTCCTGTTCGGGATCGCGGGCCCGACGGCGACGATCCAGACGGCCTGCACCTCGTCGGCGCAGGCGATCGGCGAGGCGTGCCGCGCCATCCGGCGCGGCACGATCGACCTGGCGCTGGCGGGCGGCGCCGAGTGCATCGTGTCCCCGATCGAGATCCAGCTCTTCTGCCTGCTCGGGGTGATGTCGCGGCAGAACGCGTCGCCCGAGACGGCCAGCCGCCCGTTCGACGCGCAGCGGGACGGCTTCGTGATGGGCGAGGGCGCCGGGTTCCTGGTGCTCGAGGAGGCCGGCCACGCCCGGGCGCGCGGCGCGGAGGCGCTCGCCGAGGTCGCGGGCTACGGCACGGCGTGCGATGCCTACCGGATCACCGACGAGGCGCCCGACGGACGGGGCGCGATCCGCGCGATGCAGGGCGCGCTGGCCGACGCGGGCCTCGGGCCGGGGGACGTGGACTACGTGAACGCACACGGGACATCAACGCCGATGAACGACCGGGTCGAGACCGCGGCGATCAAGGCCGTCTTCGGCGCCCACGCGGCGCGCCTGCTCGTCAGCTCGACCAAGTCGATGATCGGCCACACCATCTCGGCGGCGGGCGCGATCGAGCTCGCCACGACCGTGCTGGCCATCCGCGACCAGATCGCGCCGCCGACGATCAACTACAAGGTCCCCGACCCGGACTGCGATCTGCACTACGTGCCGAACACGCCGGTGAGCGCGCGCATCCGGGCCGCCATCTCGAACTCGTTCGGGTTCGGCGGCCACAACGACTGCCTGCTGGTGCGGGAGGCGGCGCGGTGAGCGGTGACGCGCGGCCGGCGCTGTCGGTGGTGATCCCGGTGTTCAACGAGGCGCCGAGCCTCGGCGATCTCCACCACCGGCTCGCGCAGACGCTCAAGGAGACGGGGCAGGCGTACGAGATCATCTTCGTGGACGACGGCAGCCGCGACGGCTCCTTCGAAGTGCTCCGCGCGCTCCACGCCCAGGATCGCGCCGTCCGGGTGGTGCGCTTCAACCGGAACTACGGGCAGCACGCCGCCGTGGTCGCGGGGATGGAGCTCGCGCGCGGCGACGTGGTGGTCACGCTGGACGCGGACCTCCAGAATCCGCCCGAGGAGATCCCGCGGCTGCTCGCGCGGCTCCGCGACGGTGTCGACGTCGTCGGCGGGTGGCGCACGCGGCGGCACGATTGGTGGCTGCGCCGCGCCGCCTCGTGGGCGGTGAACCGCGTGACGTCCGCGGTCGTCGGCGTGCGGATGCGCGACTACGGGTGCATGCTGCGCGTCTACCGGCGCTCGGTCGTGGAGCGGATCGTGGCGTGCCGGGAAGCGTCCCAGTTCATCCCCGCGCTCGCGAACACCTTCGCGACGTCGGTCGCGGAAGTTCCCATCGGCCACGCCCCGCGCGCGCACGGCAGGTCGCGTTACGGCCTCTTCCGCCTCCTCCGGCTCACCTTCGATCTCCTCACGGGCTTCTCGCTGCTGCCGATCCAGGTCGTGAGCCTGACGGGGATCGGCGTCGCCGTGCTCGGCTTGGGTTTCGCGGTCTTCCTCGGGGTGCGGCGGCTGCTGGTCGGCCCGGAGGTCGAGGGCGTCTTCACGCTCTTCGCCATCCTCTTCTTTTTCGCCGGCCTCCAGATCCTGGCTCTCGGTCTCATCGGCGAGTACGTCGGGCGGATCTACCAGGAAGTGCGCCGGCGGCCGCGGTACGTGATCAGCGAGGTGCTCGAGTGAGCGCGGCGCGCTGGGCGGTCTTCGCCTACCACACCTTCGGCGCCCGCGCGCTCGAGGCGCTGCTGGCGCGTGGCGAACGGGTCGTCGCCGTCGTCACCCACGCCGACGACCCGGCAGAAGGCGACTGGTTCGAGTCGGTCGCCGACATCGCGCGCATGCACCGGCTGCCCCTCTTCGCGCCGCCGTCGCCCAACCTGCCGGGGCTCGTGGAGCCGCTCCG
>JBGPIS010000151.1:0-6509 GCA_041484965.1 Methylomirabilia bacterium | reverse complement strand
CGCGCACGAGAAGGGCGGGCTCAAGGTCGTGTGCCTGCCGCAGCTCTACGCGGACCTGTTCCATTACGAGCGGCGGGGCCGCGACCAGGCCGAGCACCTGCGCCGCGAGGCCATGGGCTACTGAGGCGGAAGGAGGGAGAGGCGGAACGGGGCCGCAGTGAATCCCACGACGAGAGGAGGTGAGATCGCTAATGAAGAAAAAGGCTACGAAGAAAAAGAAGAAGAAGTAAGGCTGCGTGTCGTCCACGGTGGGGGGTGGCGGCCTCCCACCAGTTGCCAATCGGGAGGGGGCATCGCCCCCTCCCGTTTGTGCGTCCTGTGCTTAAATGACCTTCGTGACCTTGCCCGCCTTGAGACAGCGGGTGCAGACGCGCACGCGTCGGGCCCGGCCGGCGATCAGCGCCCGCATCGAGACGAGGTTCGGGAGCCAGCGTCGCTTCGTGAGCTTGTGGGCGTGGCTGATCGTATGACCCACCGACGGGCCCTTCCCGCAGAGATCGCACCGCTGCGCCATGACGGCTCCTTCAGGTCGGATTCACGTCGGAGGAGACGGACGCACTCTATAGCACAGGGGCGCGCGTGACGCAAACTCCCGCGCCTCCGGGCCTCGCCACGCCGCTCCAGTTCATCAAGGGGGTGGGGCCGCGGCGCGCCGAACAGCTCGGCCGCAAGGAGCTCCGGACCGTCGAGGATGCGCTCTTCTTCCTGCCCCTCCGCCACGAGGACCGCACACGCCTCACGCCGTTCCACTCCCTCCAGCCCGGGCAGGCCTACACCTGCGAGGGGACGATCGTCGGGATCAGCCCGCCGCCCCCCGGCCGCTCGCGCGCGCCGTTCAGCGCCATGCTGCGCGACGCGAGCGGCTACGCGACCGCGAGCTGGTTCAACGCGGGCTATCTGGCGCGCGTCTTCACGCGCGGGCAGCGGCTCGTCCTCCACGGCAAGGTCGGCCGTTACAAGGGCGCGCTCGTCATCCAGCAGCCGGACTGGGAGATCGTCGAGAGCGGCGAGGACGACCGCCTGCATACGGGCCGGCTCGTGCCGGTGTACTCGCTCACCGAGGGGCTCCCGCAGCGCGCGCTCCGTTCGCTCATGTGGCGGGTCGTGGATCAGTTCGCCCGGGACGTCCCCGAGGCTCTGCCCGACGCGGTGCTTCGCCGCCGCGGGCTCGTCGGCCTCGCCCGGGCGCTCGGCGACGCGCACTTCCCCGAGACCGACGCCGGGCTCGCCGCGGCCCGGCGCCGACTCGCCTTCGACGACTTTCTCCTGCTCCAGCTCGGCCTCGCGATCCTCCGCTCGCGCACGGCGCGCGCGCGCGGGATCGCGATGAACCCGCGGGGCGATCTCGTCCGCCGGCTCCACGCGTCGCTCCCGTACACGCTCACGGTAGCGCAGGAGCGCGTCTGGGAGGAAATCCGGCGCGACATGGCGGCGCCGTATCCGATGCACCGGCTGCTCCAGGGCGACGTGGGCTCCGGCAAGACGATCGTCGCGGCCCTCGCGGTCCTCACGGCGATCGAGGCCGGCTACCAGGCCGCGGTGATGGCGCCCACCGAGATCCTGGCGGAGCAGCACGTCATGACCTTCCGCCAGCTTCTCGAGCCGCTCGGGGTCGGCGTGACGCTGCTCACGTCGTCGGTCAAGCCGCGCGAGAGCGCGGCGCGCCGGGCGGCGCTCGCGGCCGGCGAGGTCCCGTGCGTCGTCGGCACCCACGCCCTCGTCCAGGGGGGCGTGGAGTTCCGGCGGCTCGGGCTCGCGGTGGTGGACGAGCAGCACCGCTTCGGCGTCGAACAGCGCGCGAAGCTCCGGGGCAAGGGGGAGCACCCCGATCTGCTCGTGATGACCGCGACGCCAATTCCGAGAACGCTCGCGCTGACGCTCTACGGCGACCTCGACGTCTCCGTGCTCGACGAGCTGCCGCCGGGCCGTCGTCCGGTCGTGACCGTCGCGCGTGCCGAGAGCAAGCGCCGCGGGATCTACAAGTTCCTGCGCGACGAGATCGCGGGTGGTCGCCAGGCCTACGTCGTCTACCCGCTCATCGAGGAGTCCGAGGCGCTCGACCTCAAGGCGGCGACGGACATGGCGAAGCACCTCGCGGAGGACGTCTTTCCCGACCTCACGCTCGGGCTCATGCACGGCCGGCTCGGCTTCGAGGAGAAGGACGCGATCATGCGGCGGTTCAAGGCGGGGGAGATCCAGATCCTCGTCGCGACCACGGTGATCGAGGTCGGCATCGACGTGCCGAACGCGACCGTCATGCTCGTCGAGCACGCCGAGCGCTTCGGCCTCTCGCAGCTCCACCAGCTCCGCGGGAGGGTCGGGCGCGGGCCGTGGAAGTCCTACTGCGTGCTCCTCACGAGCGGCCGGCTCACCGAGGAGGCGCAGCGGCGGATCGACGGCATGACCGCCACGAACGACGGCTTCAAGATCGCCGAGGTGGACCTCGAGCTCCGCGGGCCCGGGGAGTTCTTCGGCACCCGCCAGTCGGGGCTCCCCGAGTTCCGCGTGGCCGACCTCCTGCGCGACGCCGCGATCCTCGAGGAGGCGCGGCAGGAGGCCGCGACCATCGTCGCCCGGGATCCGGAGCTCGGCGACCCGGCCCACCGCGCGCTGCGCGCGGGGCTCCTCGCGCGCTGGCGCGGCAAGCTCGCGCTCGCGAGCGCGGGATGACACGGCTCACGACGGGCGGATGGTCGAGCGCCGCGGGCGATAGCGGCGGGGCACGGGCGTGGCGAAGCCCGGGTGCCCGTGCCCTGTTCAATAGATGCGCGTGATCGCCGGCGCGTTCAAAGGCAGGCGGCTCGTGGCCCCGCGCGGGCCGATCACCCGCCCGACGGCCGACCAGGTGCGGATCGCCCTCCTGGACACGCTCATGCCGTACCTTGCGGGCGCCCGCGTGCTCGACCTCTTCGCCGGCGCGGGCGGCGTCGGCCTCGAGGCGCTCTCGCGGGGCGCCGCCCAGGCGACGTTCGTCGAGCGGGACGCGCGCGCCGTTGCCGCGCTCCGGGAGAACATCACCGCGCTCGGTGTCGAGGCCCGGACGCGCGTGCTCCGCCTCGGCGTCGCGCGCGCGCTCGAGCGGCTGGCCTCCGAGGGCGAGCGGTTCGCGATCGTGTTCCTCGACCCGCCGTACGACGCGGACCTCACGGCGCCGACGCTCGAGGCGCTCGGCGGCGGCGCCGTCACGACGCCGGACGTGCTCGTCGTCGCCCAGCACCTGACCAAGCGCGCGCCCGTGCCCGCATACGGCGGGCTCCGCGCGTTCCGCGCGCGCCGCTTCGGGGAGACAACCTTGACTTTCTTTCGAGCCGGGGGGTAGCCTCAAGTCGTGGCCAAGCGCGCGGTCTATCCCGGCATGTTCGATCCCGTGCACAACGGTCACGTGGACGTGATCCAGCGCAGCTTGCAGATCTTCGACGAGCTGATCGTCGCCGTCGTCGCCAACCCCTCGAAGGAGCCCCTGTTTTCCGCGAAGGAGCGCCTCGAGATGATCGACGAGGCCACGTCGTCGCTCCACTCGAACTTCCGCATCGTCGCGTTCGACGGGCTGCTGATCGATCTGGTCGCGCGCGAGCGAGCCGACTGCATCGTCCGCGGCATCCGGGCGGTCTCGGACTTCGAGTACGAGTTCCAGATGGCGCTGATGAACCGCAAGCTCCGGTCCACCGTCGAGACGGTGTTCCTCATGCCGCACGAAAGGTACACGTATATCTCCTCGCGCCTCATCAAGGAAGTCGCCAGCTTCGGCACGTCGGTCGCCGGGCTCGTCCCGCCGATCGTCGAGAAGCGGCTGGCCGAGAAGTTCCCCCTCAAGTAACGCGGCGGCTGCCGCCGAAGGAGCGCGAACCGTGCTGGCCGATCGCTTGAAGACGCTTGCCCCATCGTCCACCCTCGCCGTGCAGGCCAGGGCCAAGGCCCTCCGCGCGCAGGGCATCGACGTGATCTCGTTCGGCGCAGGCGAGCCGGACTTCGACACGCCGGCGCGCATCAAGGAGGCCGCCGTCCAGGCGATGCGGCGCGGGCAGACGAAGTACACGGAGGTCGCCGGCATCCTCGAATTGCGCGCGGCCGTCTGCGCGAAGTTCAAGCGCGACAACGGTCTCGACTACCAGCCTGACGAGGTGCTCGTCTCCTGCGGCGCCAAGCACACGCTCTTCAACATGGCGGTCGCCCTCCTGAACCCGGGCGACGAGGTCCTGGTACCGAGCCCGTACTGGGTCTCGTACCCGGAGCAGGCGCGGCTCGTCGGAGGCGTGCCCGTCGCCGTGGAAACGAAGGAGGCGACGGGCTTTGATCTCGACCCCGATAGGCTCCGCGCGGCCGTGACACCGCGCACGAAGGTGATCATCCTCAACAGCCCGAACAACCCGACGGGCGCTGTCTTCTCGCCCGAGGCGCTCCAGTCGGTCGCCCGCCTGACGCTCGAGAAAAAGCTGCTGGTCGTCTCCGACGAGTGCTACGAGGCGCTCACGTTCGAGGGACGCCACGTCTCGATCGCCTCGCTCGGCCCCGAGATCAAGGCGCGCACGCTCGTCATCAACACGTGCTCCAAGGCGTACGCGATGACCGGCTGGCGCATCGGCTACGGCGCGGGCCCGCGCGACCTGATCCGCGCGATGACCGACGTGCAGAGCCAGGTGACATCGAACCCGTCGTCCATCGCCCAGTGGGCCGCGGTCGAGGCGCTCGCGGGACCCCAGGACGAGGTCGCCAAGATGGCCGGGGAGTTCGACCGGAGGCGGCGGCTCATCGTCGCCGGCCTCAACAGGCTGCCCGGCGTCTCGTGCGTCATGCCGAAGGGCGCCTTTTACGCGTTCGCCAACGTCTCGGGCCTCTTCGGCAAGAGGGTGACGGGCGCGGACGCGCCGCTCCGTGGCTCGGTGGACGTCGCCGCGTTCCTGCTCGAACAGGCGCGCGTCGCGGTCGTTCCCGGCGTCGACTTCGGGTCGGACGCCCACGCGCGGCTTTCGTACGCGACGAGCGACGCGCTCATCAGCGAGGGGCTCGCGCGCATGGGCGCCGCGATCCACGAGTTGCTGTAGACTAGGGCCCCCGAGGAGGGACCCGGATGAAGATCGAAGGCTCCTACGACGTCCCGGTGCCGCGCAAGAAGGTCTGGGACGCGTTCCTCAATCCCGCCCAGCTCAAGAAGGCCATTCCCGGCTGTGAGAAGCTCGAGGCGCTCGGCAATGACGAGTTCAAGGCGACGATGAAGATCGGCGTCGCGGCGGTCAAGGGGACGTTCGAGGGCAAGGTAAAGCTTTCCGACAAGAAGCCGCCGGAGTCCTACCGGCTCGCCGCCGAGGGCATCGGCGGCCCCGGCTTCGTGAAGGCCGACACGCTCATCACGCTCACGGAGATCGACGGCGGCACGCGCGTGAGCTACAGCGCCGACGTCCAGGTGGGCGGTCTCATCGCGGGCGTCGGCCAGCGGATGCTGGGCGGTGTCTCCAAGATGATGGCCGACCAGTTCTTCGGCAAGATGGGCGACCTGCTGAAGTCCGCCTGACCGGACGCCCCATGGCCTCCCGCTATCTCGAGCCGCGCCTGGAGCGGGCGTCGCGCGCGGAGATGACGCGGCTGCAGACGCGGCGCCTGCGCGAGCAGATCGCCCACGCCGTGGGGGCGAGCCCCTTCTACAAGCGGAAGTTCAAGGAGGCGGGCCTCAAACCCGCCACGGTCCGGACGCTCGACGATCTCTGGACGCTGCCCTTCACCACGAAGGACGAGCTGAAGGAGAACCAGGCGGCGAAGCCGCCGTGGGGTGACGTCCTCGCGGTGCCGTTCGCGGACGTCCTTCGCGTCCACATGACGTCGGCGACCACGGGCCGCCCGCTCGCGTTCCTCGACACCGCGGACGACTGGCACGGCTTCTATCACTCCTACGCGCGCTCGCTCTACGCCTACGGCGTGCGCAAGTCCGACATGGTCATGGCCGCGTTCTCGTACGGGCCGTGGATCGGCTACTGGTCGGGCTTCTATGCGGCTCAGGACCTCGGTTGCCTCGTCTTCCCGGTGGGCGGGCTCTCGACCGACCAGCGGATCGACGCGCTCCTGACCTACCCGATCACGGTGCTCGGCTGCACGCCCTCATATGCGCTCTTCCTCGCCGAGGCGGCGGCGAAGAAGGGGATCGACCTCGCCAAGCAGACGAAGATCCGGATCACGTGGCACACGGGCGAGCCCGGCGCTTCGATCCCGGCGACGAAGGCGAAAATCGAGGCGGCGTTCGGCGCGCAGGCGTACGACCTCCCCGGGCTCACCGAGATTGCGGCGTGGGGCTTCGAGTGCGACGCGCGCGCGGGCCTCACGCACGTCCACGAAGACTACTGCTACCCGGAAATTCTCGACGAGCACGACCGGCCCGTCGCCCCCGGCGGGCGCGGTGAGCTGGTCTTCACGAGCCTCTATCGCAAGGCGATGCCGCTCATCCGCTACCGGACGCGTGACGTCGTCCAGGTCGCGGACCGCAAGTGCCCGTGCGGCCGGACGCTCGTCGCCTTCGAGGG
>JBGPIS010000150.1:0-6538 GCA_041484965.1 Methylomirabilia bacterium | reverse complement strand
TGATGCCGACCGAGTGGCCCGTGCCTCCCGCGGCGAGGAACTTGCGCTCGAGGACCAGGACGCGCTTCACGCCGAGCCCGGCGAGGTGGAAGGCGATCGAGACGCCGGTGACGCCGCCGCCGATGACGACGGCGTCCGCGGCGCGCGTCACTTCGAGCCGTCGGCGAGCACGTCGGCAGCTTCGGCGTCGGTGAGGAGGCGAACTCCAGCGCCCTGGCGGATCACGCCCGTCGCGAGCACCCGTGCGAGGACGCGGATCGCCTCCATGGCGTCGAGGCACACGCTGATCTGGACGATGCGACCGCTCACAGGCTCACCTCCACCCCGATTCCGCGCTCCTTCGCCCGATTGTACGCGAGCGTCGCGGTCGCCAGGTCCTCGAGCGCGAAGCCGGTCGACTTGAAGAGCGTGATCTCTTGAGCGCCGGTGCGGCCGGCGCGCGAGCCCGCCACAAGCTCTGCGAGCTCGGCCACGATGTGCTCGCTCGCGATCGAGCCCTCGCGGAGCGGAATCAGGAGATCCCCGGCCTCCTTCAGCGCGGCCTCCGCGGCGTCGACGACGACGCGGGCGCGGCGGACCGTCTCGGTGTCCACTTCGCGATCCTCAGGGCGGAAGGCGCCGACGGCGTCCACGTGCGTCCCGGGTCTCAGATCGGCGCCGGCGAAGAGGGGCGTCGGTGACGTCGTCGCGCACGTCACGAGATCCGCGCCGCCCACCGCCCCCCGCGGATCGCGGCTCGCCTCCACCGCCACGCCGAGCTCGCGGCTCATCGCGTGGGCGAAGACGTGGGCCCGCTCCTGGTCCCGCCCGAGGACGACCACGCGCTCGATCGGGAGCACGGCGACCAGGCACCGGAGCTGCCATCCCGCCTGCACGCTGGTGCCGAAGCACGCCACGCGCCGGCTGTCGGGCCGCGCGAGGTGCCTGGCCGCGAGTGCGGAGGTTGCGCCGGTGCGGAGCCCGGTTGCGAAGGTCGCCTCGAGCAGCGCGAGCGGCTCCCCCGTCGAGTGGTCCATGAGGACGTAGCTCGCGAGATGGGTCGGATGGCCCCGCTCGCGGTTCTTCGGGTAGAAGGTGACGAGCTTGGCGCCGAGCCCGGCGGTCTCGCGCTCGCCCGGTGCCGGCAGCGACACGGCCGGCATCACGAGGAGCATCCCGCCGTCGCCCACCTTGGTCACGCCACGCTGGGGGACCGAGGTCCGGCCGGCGGCGTGACGCCTGAACGCCTCCGCGAGCGCGTCGATCACGTCGCGCGGCGCCAGGACCCTCTCGAGATCGGCGCGTGCGAGAACCAGCATGGCGTCGCGGGCTCAGCTCGCCGCGCGCCGGATCATCCGCTGGACAAGCGCCTCGAGGACGAGCTCGCCGCGCTGGTTGAGCACGCGGTGCCGGTAAGTGACGATGCCACGGTCGGGCTTCTTCGTCTCGCGCTTGTCCACGACCTCGACTTCGACCGTGAGCGTGTCGCCCTCGAGCACCGGCGCGACCACGCGGATCTCGCCGCCGAGCCATGCCATGCCGGTGCCGTGGATGAGGCCCGTCTGCATGACGAGCCCCTCGGCGAGGGCGAAGGTGAGCGCGCCCGGCGCGGCGCGGCGCTTGAAGACCGACTCGTGCGCCACGTACTCCATGTCCATGAAGAGGGGCTCGTTGAAGCCGCAGAGGTTGACGAAGCTGACGATGTCCGTCTCGGACACCGTGCGACCGAGCGTCCTGTACGTGGCGCCGATCTCGTGCTGCTCGAAGGTCAGGCCGTGCGTTCTCATCGTTCCCCCGTGGCGCCGGCAGGCGCGGCGTGCTTTCGCTCGAAGATCGCGAGCCAGGCGTCGGAGCTCGGCGTGTAGGCGGCGGCCTCCGGGCCCCAGAGATATCGCGTCTGGCCGAGTGACACGATCTCGACGATCCCCACGCGATCGTACCGTTTCTGGTAGTGGTCGAACCAGAGGAAGATGGTCTTGTCGGAGTCCGGTCTGACCACCCACGACGACCAGACCTTCACGAAGACGACGAACCGGGGGTCCAGCGCCTCGATCTCGTGGATCATCTGGCGCTGCATCGCCGACGCATACGGCTGCGGCTCCATCAAGGCATACGTGTAGACGTAGCCGGTGGCCGCCCGCCGCCGCGCGTAGAAGTAAATCTGAGGTTCCGAGCCGACCACGGCGATCCTGTCGTCCGGCGACGTGCGCTCCCTGATGTACCGCGCGATCTCGACGGACTCGGGAAACGGGTTCCTGCCGTAGAGGGCGCGCAGCACCTGGTGCGGCGTGCCGGTGAACAGGATGGCGCGCTCCAGGTACACGAGGTGGAGGAGCGGGACGGCGGCCAGCGCGATCGGGATCCCGTACCGCAGCGTCCGGGCGCGGACCGCCGAGAGGCGTCGCGCGACGGAGTCGACCGCGACGCCGGCGAGGATCGCGAGGACGGGAAGGAGGAGGATGAAGTACTGGGGGCGGAAGTAGAGTCCGGGCGACGTCGCAAGGAGCGAGGCCCCCGAAAGGAGCGCGACGAAGAGACCGCGGGCGCGCGTCTCGTGGTCCCAGACGAACGCCGAGAGTCCGAGGCCCGTGAGCGCAACGGCGAGATACGACGTCGGGAGGATCCAGCGGAGCGCGGTCGCGAGGTTCTCCATCCCCTTCCCGAGTGACGTCAGCGTGGCGTACTTGAGCGCGTACGTGAAGGTCCAGAACCAGAAGCTGGCGAAGGTCCCCGTCAGGAACATGAGCAGGCACAGCGCCGCGAACGGCGCCAGCGCCCCGGCCGCGAGCGCCGCGGCGGCGGCGAGCCGACCGCGTGTGTCGGCGGGCAGGCCGAGCAGGACGTACAGGACGGCGAACAGCGCGAAGGCGCCCCCGCTCTGTTTCACCAGAAAGGCGGCCCCGAAGAGGGCGCCGCTGGCGAGAAACGCGAGGATGCGGGGGCGCTCGACGGCGCGCAGCAGGACGAGCAGGCCCACGAGGACGGGCGGCAGGACGAAGGACTCGGCATAGGCCGCCGTAGCGAACAGTCTCGGGCTCAACGAGAGCGCGGCAAAGGCGGCGGCGGCGGCCACGCCGACGCGCGCTGTGAACAGCCGGACCGCGACCAGAAACACGAGGACGATCGTCACGGCGTTGACGGCGAGCAGCCCGAGGTGGATGCCCCTCGGGGTCTCGCCGAAGTCGGCGAGCATCAGGGCGTAAATCGCGTAGACACCTGGCATCTTGAAGTTGTACGCCTGCGCGTATGGCGGAATGCCCTGGAGCAGAAGCTGCCCGAAGTAGGCGTATTCACCCTCGTCGCGATCGAGCGGGACGTCCAGGAGCCTGACGCGGACCGCGGCGGTGGCGAGGACGATGACCGCCAGCAGGCAGAGGGCCCAGCGAGAGTGCGGCGCCTCCGGCCGGGTCATCGGACCTTCCGCTGGAGGACCGCGACCCAGACGAGCGATTTCGGCGTGTACACGGCCGCCTCGGGTCCCCACACGTATGTCGTCTGCCCGTCCCCGATGTCGGCGAGGCCGACGCGCTCGAAGAGGCGCTGATAGCGATCCCACCACTGGAAGAGCGTCCGGTCCGACCCCGGCCGGACGTTCCAGGACGCCGACGTGTTGACTATCACGACGAACCTCGGGTTCGCCCGCTCAATCTCGTCGATCATCTGGCGTTGCATGCGCGCGGCGTAGGGCTGGGCCTCCATCAGCGCATACGTGTAGACGAAGCCCGTCGCGGCGGGCAGACCCGTGTAGAAGTAGATCTGCGGCTCCGATCCGAGAACGGCGATCCGGTCCGTGGGCGCGCTCAGCGCTTTTATCCCGCGCGCGATCTCGACCGACTCGGGGAACGGGTTCAGGCCGTAGAGCGCGCGCGCGACCTGCCCCGGCGGCATCTCGAAGAGGACCGCCCGCTCGGCCCAGACGAGGTGTGCGAGCGGCAGCAGCACGAGCGTGGCGGCCAGCACGGGTCGGAACGCCCGCGTCGCGCCGGCGAGCAGGCGGGAGAGGGCGTCGGCGGCGACGCCGGCAAGGAGTGCCACCGCGGGGGCGAGGAGCAGGAAGTACTGATTGCGGAAGTAGAGGCCGGCCGAGGTCCCGGCGAACGAGCCCAGGGCGAAAAGCAGGACGAAGCCGCGTCGCCGCCGCGCCGGAGCGTCCCAGAAGAGGGCCGTGACGCCGGCTGCGGCCAGCGCCGTGAGCGCCCATGAGGTCGCGAGGAGCTCGGCCGCCTTCGTGAGGAAGGTCGTGGTCCCGTCGGTGAGCGGTAGCGCGGCGCCGTACTGATACGCGTAGATCGTCGTCCAGAACCAGAACGTCGCGAAGACGCCTGCCCAGGCGAGGAGCAGGCAGAGCGCGGCGTAGGGGAGCGCGGCGCCGGCGAGGAGCAGCAGCGCCGGGGCGATCCGGCTGAGCCAGCCGCCGCCCGCCGCGGCGCGGGCCGTGCGCCGGAGCGCGTAGAGCGCGCCGAAGAGGACGAAGGCGCCGCCGCTCTGCTTCACGACGAAGGCGAGGCCGAGGAGTGCGCCGCTCGCGAGAAAGCCGGCGAGGCGGCGAGACTCCGCCGACCACACGAGGACCAGCGCGCCCGTGAGCGCGGGCAGCAGGACGAAGTGCTCCGCGTAGCCGCCGAGGCCGTGGAGCCGAGGACTCAAGGAGAGCCCGGCGAAAGCGGCGGCCGCGGCGACGCCCGCGGTCGTGTCGAGCACGCGTGCGCCGAGGGCGAACACGAGGACCGTCGCGGCGGCATTGGCGGCGAGCAGGCCCAAGTGGACGCCGGCGGGCGACTGACCGAACGCCCACAGGATAGCGGCGTAGGCCCCGTAGACGCCCGGCAGCTTCAGGTTGTAGGCCGTCGCATAGGGCGGGATCCCCCGGAGCAGGAGCTGCCCGAAGTAGGCGTACTCGCCCTCGTCGCGGTCGAGCGGAACGTCCAGCAGGCGGAGCCGGATCGCCGCGGCCGTCACAACGACCAGTCCCAGCGTGATCCACGCCGCGACACCCGGACGCTCACGCACCGGGCGCCGCGTGGCGGACGGCGGCGGGGTCGGGGGTTTGCGCGGTCCTGAATGCGCAGCGGTGCGGGAGCCCCATGCCCGGCAGCCGTCGTGCCCCAGAAGGTGTCAAGCCGACACGTCGCGCGTCGGCGCGAGAGGATCGTCCCCGTAGATCGCGATGGTGGTTACTAGTATACCGACGACCTTCCCGGAGGCGAAGAGGGACGCGTGGTCTCGCGAACCCGTCCGAGGCATCGCGCGGTCGAGCGTCGGCGCGATTGGTTGCACGGGGCCGGTGGGTCTTCGGGTTACGATGTCGGCGTACGCGGCGCATCCAGGGGTGCCCGGCATCCACGCGCTCGTCGTCAAGCTCGGACGACGGACCGGAATTGCTGGCACACGACTTGCTTCGGGAGCTGCTGATGTATCGACAGATAACCGGGTGCCGGATATGCGGGGGCGAGCGCCTCGACCTGCTCCTCGAGCTGGGCCAGCAGTTCCTGACGGGCGTGTTCCCGCGCAGTCCCGAAGCGCCGCTCACCAAGGGACCCTTGACGCTGGTGCGGTGCGCCGACTGTGGCCTGGTCCAGCTCCTCTACTCCTACGCGCGAACCGAGCTGTACGGCGCGCACTACGGGTACCGCTCCTCGTTGAACCGGAAGATGGTCGATCACCTCGAGGAAAAGGCCCGGACGCTCATGCGGACTGTCGACCTCCGCCCCGGCGACGCGATCGTGGACATCGGGAGCAACGATGGGACGTTGCTCTCATTCTTCTCGGGTCGGAATCTCCGCCTCCTCGGCTTCGATCCTTCGGCCGCGCGCTGGCGCGCGGGCTATCCCAGCGACAGCACCCTGGTCGCGGATTTCTTTTCGGCGGATCTTTGCCGGTCCGCGCTGGGTCGCCGAACGGCGCGGATCGTCACGTCGATCGCGATGTTTTACGATCTCGAGCAGCCGCTGGATTTCGTCCGCGAGGTCGCCGACATCCTGGCCGACGACGGCATCTGGCATCTCGAGCAGAGCTATCTGCCGGCGATGTTGCGGATGAACGCCTACGACACGATCTGTCACGAGCACGTCGAGTACTACGCGCTGGCGCAGATCAAGTGGCTGGCGGATCGGGTCGGCCTCAGCATCCTCGACGTGGAGGAAAACGACGTCAACGGTGGGAGCTTCGCGGTGACGCTCGGTTGGGCGGGGCGTCTGACGCGGGAGGGTCGCGCGAGGGTCGAGCGACTCTTGGACGAGGAGCGACGCCTGGGCTTCGACTCGCTCGGGCCCTTCAAGGAGTTCCGCGAACGTGTCATGGTCCACAGGCGCGAGCTGCGCGAGCGTCTGGAGACGATCCGCGCGCGCGGGAAGACCGTGCTCGGCTACGGCGCTTCCACCAAGGGCAACGTGATCCTCCAATTCGCCGCCATCGACCGGAGCCTGCTCCCCGCGATCGCCGAAGTCAACGCGGACAAGTTCGGGTGCGTCACGCCGGGGACCTGGATCCCCATCATCTCGGAGGCGGAGGCGCGCGCGCGCAAGCCCGACTACTTCCTGGTGTTTCCATGGCACTTCCG
>JBGPIS010000149.1:0-6550 GCA_041484965.1 Methylomirabilia bacterium | reverse complement strand
ATGTAGAAGCCGACGATGATCAGCGCGGGCGCGGTGGCCTGCACGGGGATGACGCCGGCCAGCGGCGAGAAGAACATGGACAGGAGGAAGAGGACGCCGACGACGACGGACGCGAGCCCCGTCCGGGCGCCCTCGGCGACGCCGGCGGCCGACTCGATGTAGGTCGTGTTGCTGCTCGAGTTGGCAAAGCCGCCCGCGAGCGCGCCGAGCGAGTCGACGAGGAGCACGCGGCCGGCGCCGGGAAGCCGGCCCTGGCGGTCGAGGAAGCCCGCCTTGCCCCCGACGCCGATGATCGTCCCCATCGTGTCGAAGAAGTCGCTCAGCATGATCGAGAACGTCACGAGCACGGCGGTGACGATGCCAAGCTTCGCGACGAGGCCGAAGTCGAGGCGGCCGAAGGTCGAGAAGTCCGGCAGCTGCACGATAGCGGCGGGTATCTGCGCCGCGCCCGGCGTCGAGAAGCCCTTCCAGCCAGCCACGGCGCCGTTCAGGACGATCGCGAGCAGCGTGGTGAGCACGATGCCGGCGAGGAGCGCGCCCCGAACGCGCCGCGCCATGAGCCACGCGGTCAGGACGAAGCCCGCGAGGAACACGGCGGTCGGGAGCCCGCTCATGGACCCGAGCGCGACCGGGAGGGGGCCCGCCGCGGGCTTGACGACGAAGCCCGACGTGAAGAACCCGATGAACGCGATGAAGAGACCGATGCCGACGCTGATCGCTTGCTTGAGTCCGATCGGCACGGCATCCATCACGGCCTCGCGGAAGCTGGTCAGCACGAGGAGCGTGATGACGAGCCCCTCGAGGAACACGACGGTCATGGCCTGGGGCCACGTGAGGCCGCGGCTCGCCACCAGCTCGAACGCGACGACCGCGTTGAGCCCCATGCCTGGCGCCAGCGCCAGCGGGTAGTTGCTCACCAGCCCCATCGCGATCGAGAGGACGCCGGCGGTGAGGCACGTCACGGTGAGCGTCGCGGCGAACGGCAGACCCTTGCCCTCGAGCCCCGGGACGCCGATATAGCCCAGGACGATCGGGTTCACGAAGATGATGTAGGCCATCACCATGAACGTGGTCAGGCCCGCGCGGACCTCGGTGGCGAGGTCGGTGCGGCGCTCGGCGAAGCGGAAGAAGCTGGCGAGCAACCCGGCCATGTGCCGGCCGAGAGTGTACCCGGAGCCGGGGCCCAGGGCTAGAGCGATCCGAGGAACGCGACGCGCGCGCTCAGCCGCCCGATCTGAGCTCGCGGAGATCGGGCCGCGCCGGCGGCGCGCCGCCGCCGGGCGTCGGATGGCTGTGGCACTCCGCGCACAACGCCTCTTTGCGGTCTGCGAAGCGCTGGAGATCCCCGGCGGTGAGCCCGACGCGCGGGTCGCCCGGAGCGGTGCCGCTGCAGCCGCTCCCCGCCGCCGCCGCGGCGCATACGAGAACCGTCGCGAGCGTGAGGCCGAGCCGTCGTGATGTCATGCTCGTCCGGAACGCAAGCGCCCTGCCAGGACGACCAACGCGCCGACGGTGGCGGAAACGCTGCGAAATCGATTCCGGCAGCGCGGAGGCCCGGCCGGGTCGGTGTCAGGAAGCCCTATAGCCGGCTGTCAGCCTCGGTCAATATGGCAGCGTTTCGCGTCCCATCAGCTCCCGGGCGACGATGACCTTCATGACCTCGGCGGTGCCGTCGCCGATCTCGAGCCCGATCACGTCGCGTAGCCGCTGCTCGAACGGCAGCTCGTCCGTATAGCCGTAGTGGCCGTGGAGCAGCAGGCACTGGTGGATCGTCTCGACCGAGAGCTTCGGCGCCCACCACTTCGCCATCGCGGATTCCTTCGTGTAGGGCTGGCCGCGGTCGGCGAGCCAGAGCCCGCGATAGCAGAGCCAGCGCGCGGCGTCGACGTGGGTCGCCGCCTCGGCGATCGGGAACGACACGCCCTCGAACGTGGCGAGGGTGCGGCCGAACGCGCGGCGCTCCTTCACGTACGCCATCGTTTCCTCGAGCGAGACCTGCGCGGCGCCGAGGCAGGCCAGCGCGATGACGATCCGGTTGTAGTCGAACCCCTGCATGACCTGGTGGAAGCCGGTCCCCTCCTCGCCCAGGCGGTGCGACGCGGGGATCCGCACGTGGTCGAACGAGAGCACGCCGCGGCCCGCGACCCGCGAGCCGAGATCGCGGAGCGGGCTCCGCGAGACGCCCGGCCGGTCGAGCGGCAGGAGGAACGCGCTGACGCCATGCGCCTTGGCGCCGGCATCCGTCCGCGCGAACACGATCGCCGCCTGGGCGACCATGGCCAGGCTGATACCCGACTTCTCGCCCGTGATGACGTACTCGTCGCCCTCGCGCGCCGCGCGGCACGCGAGGTTCGCGGCGTCGGAGCCCACGCTCGGCTCGGTGAGGGCGAGCGCGACGACGGCTTCGCCACGGACCGTCGGCGGCAGCCAGCGGGCCTTCACCTCGTCGCTGCCGTTCGTCCCGATGATCTCGCCCGCGAGCCCCGCCAGCTGGATGCCGTAGGTGCAGCTGAAGTCGCCGCGCGCGATCTCCTCCGTGGCGATGCCCATCGTCACGAGATCGGCCTCGCCGCCGCCGTAGGCGGCGGGCGCGCGGAGCCCGAGGAGACCGAGCTCGCCCATCTGGCGCCAAACGTCCCACGGGAACTCGCGACTCGTGTCCCAGCGATGCGAACGCGGCGCCAGCTCCTTCCGCGCGAAGGCGCGCAGCGTGCGGATCAACTCGTCCTGCTCGGCCGTATAGGAGAACTCCATGATTCCCTCGCCCTAATGCGTGTTGAAGATGGGCGCCCGCTTCTCCGCGAACGCACGGAGCCCCTCGGCGGCGTCGGCGGAGCGCATGTGCTCGCCGGCCAGGCGGAGCTCGAGCTCGAGCCCGTCGGCGAGGCTCAGGTCGAGCCCCTGGTGTACGAGCCGCTTCACGGCGCGGCCCGCGGCGACGCTCTTCTGCGCGAGCGCCCGCGCCAGCTCGTCGACGGTCGCGTCCACCTGGCCCGCGGGGACGACGCGGTTGACGAGCCCCCACGCGAGCGCCTGCCCGGCGTCGAGCCAGCCGCCCAGGAGCATGAGCTCCTTCGCGCGCCGCGCGCCGATCAGGCGCGGCAGGCGCTGGCTCCCGCCGCCGCCCGCGATGAGACCGAAGTTCGCGTGCTGGTCGCCGAGCCGCGCCGTGGCGTCCATCACGACGAGGTCGACGACGAGGAGTAGCTCCAGCCCGCCCGCGAGTGCCAACCCCTGGACGCCGGCCACGACCGGCACCGGCAGCGCCTCGACGCGGTTGAACACGCGGTGCCAGAGCCGCATGAAGCCGCTCCACCGCAGGGCATCGGGCACGAGTGCCTTCACCGACTTCAGATCGGCGCCGGCGCAGAACGCACGCCCGGCGGCCGTCAGCGTGACGACCCGGACGGCGGCGTCGCCCTCCACGCTCTCGCAGACGCGGTCGAGGTCCTCGAGCAGCGCCGGCGAGATCGCGTTGAGCTGTGCCGGACGGTTCAGGACGATGCGCGCGATCCCGCTGCCGGTGGCGTACGTCAGCGTGCTGAGCGTCATGGCGTCTCGCCCTCCCTCACAGACTCGCCTCGGGCGGGCGTGCCTGCGGCATCGCCGACGCCCTGCGGCTCGCCCTGCCTCACATCATCGTGTAGCCGCCGCTCACCGAGAGCGTCTGGCCGGTGACGAAGCCCGCGGCGTCGGAGGCGAGGAACACGACGGCGCCGGCGACATCCTCCGGCCGGCCGGTGCGGCGCAGCGGGTAGGCCTTCGCGATCCGCGCCTTCATCTCGGGCGTGTTGAACTGGCGGTTCGTTTCCTGCGCCCACATGCTGAGCCCGCTGATCTCCGCGTCGGACTCCGGCATCGTCATCCCCGGGCAGACGACGTTGAGCCTGACGCCGTGGCGTCCCACCTCGCGGGCGAGGCTCTTGCTGAGCGCGATGACGCCGGCCTTGCAGGCGGCGTAGACGCCCTCGCGGAACTCGCCCATGCGCCCGGCGTCCGAGCCGAGGCTCACGATCGCGCCGGCCTTCCGGGCGAGCATGCCGTCGAGGACGGCGCGGGTGCAGTTGATCATGCCCCAGAGGTTCAGCTGGATCTCCTTCTCCCACTCCTCGCGCGTCTTCTCGACGAAGAGCCGGTCGATCGTCCAGCCGACGTTGTTGACGAGGACGTCCACCTTGCCGAGCCGCGATTCCACGCTCCGCGCCATGGCCTGCTCCGATTCCCACTTGGTGACGTCGGTGCGGACGACCGCGGCCGACGCCGCGCCCGCGCTCCCCGCCTCCCCCGCGACCTTCTTCCCCTGCCCCTCGTCGATCTCGGCGATCGTCACATGGCTCCGCTCGCGCGCGAAGGCGAGCGTGATCGCCCGGCCGATGTTCGAGCCACCGCCCGTAACCACGACACTCTTGCCCGCCAGATTCAGCTCCATGGATGGTCTCCTCTCCTCATGGCTCAGCGGCGCCGGCGGAAGCGCGAGAAGTCGGGTTTGCGCTTCTCGAGAAACGCCCGCGCCCCTTCCTGCTGCTCTTCCTTCCAGAACTCCGGCGTGACGACCAGGCGCCGGACGGCGTCGTCCTGCCCGAGGATGTGCTCGAACTCGGCCACGAACGACGCCTTGAGAATTCGGAGGCACGTGGGTGACAGCGCCAGCAGCTCGTCGCACCACCGGCCGACCTCCGCGTCGAGCTCCGCCATCGGGACCACGGCGTTGACGAGCCCCCAGTCGAGCGCCTGCTTCGCCGTGTAGCGACGGCAAAGCATCCACATCTCCCGCGCCCGCTTGTGGCCGACGACCCGCGCCAGGTAGCTCACGATGGGGCCCCCGGCGGGGCTGCCCACGCGCGGGCCGTTCTGGCCGAAGATCGCGTGCTCGGCGGCGACCGTGAAGTCGCAGAAATACGCGAGGTGGTTGCCGCCGCCCACCGCGTACCCGTTGACCCGCGCGATGACGGGCTTCGAGCAGCGCGACACGGTGCGGTGCAGCGTGTACGGCTCGAGCACTTGACGCTCGAGCCCGCCCTCTTTCTCCCAGTTGACGTCGCCGCCGGCGCAGAACGCCTTGTCGCCCGCGCCCGTGAGGACGACCACGCCCACCTCGTCGTCGCCGTTGGCGTCCTCGAACGCCAGCGTCAGCTCCTTAAGGGTGTCGCCCGTGAAGGCATTGTACTGCTTGGGCCGGTTGATGGTGATCCGTGCGGCGTGGTCCCTCGTCGCGTACAGGATGTCCTTGTACTCGCGTGGCACGATGGGGCTCCTTGTGGATGGCATGGGAATGCGGTAGACGAATCAGGTCCCCGCCTGCAGATGGTTCAGCGGCGACAGGATCGTCAGCCCGCCGTCAATGACGATCGTCTGGCCGGTGAGAAAGCTCGCTCGATCCGACACGAGATACGCGACGAGACCGGCGACGTCGTCCCCGGTGCCCGCGCGCCGGACGGGGGTCAGCGCGATCACCCGCTCGACGGCCTCCGCGTACTGCTGGCTGATGCCGCGCTCGACGTACATCTGCGCGGAGTCCGTCTCGATGAGCCCGGGGCTCACGGCGTTCACCGTGATCCCGAGCGGCCCAAGCTCCATCGCGAGCGCGCGCACCAGACTCTCGAGCGCCGCCTTGGCCGCCCCCAGCACGCCGTGGCCCGTCATCGCCTGGTGGCTGTCGATCCCGGAGACCGCCACCACGCGGCCGGGACGGTCCTTCATGAGCGGCACCGCGGCCTGGACGGCGGCGACGAAGGACTCGATGGAGATGGCGAAAGTGCGCTCGACGTTGTGCGCCCTCTGCTCGAGCATCGGCCGGAACGCGGTGGCGGCAGCGTTGGCAACGAGGATGTCGATCCTCCCGAACGCTTCGCCGATGCGCGCGAAGGCGGGCTGGATCTGCGCCGGTTCCCCCAGTTCGATCTGGAGCGCGAGCGCCCGCCCGCCGAGCCGCTCGACCTCCGCGACGACTTCGTCCGCGCGGACGCTGTCTCGCCTGTACATGACGACGCAGTCGGCGCCGTCGAGCGCGAGCCTGAGCGCGATCGCCCGGCCCATGCCCCGCGACGCTCCGGTGACGACGGCCACCCTGCCCTCGAGTGGCTTCACCATGCCACCGTCTGCCCGCCGTCGAAGTAGAGCGTCTGGCCCGTCATGTAGTCCGACGCCGGCGAGGCGAGATAGACGACGAGCGGGCCGATCTCCCCGGGCTCGCCGATGCGGCGCGCCGGGATCTTCGACAGGAAGAGCTCGCGCGTCTTCGGGTCGGCCAGCGCCGCGCGCGGGATGTCCGTGTTCATGAACCCGGGCGCCACGCAGTTCACCTGGACGCCGTGGCGCGCCCACTCCACCGCGAGGCTCCGGGTCAGCCCATCCACCCCCGCCTTGCTCGCGCAGTAGGCCGCGTAGCGCCCGACGCCGATCGTCCCGTACATGGACCCGATGTTGATGATCTTGCCGCGGCCGCGCGCGATCATCCCGGGGGCGACGGCGCGGGCGCAGCGGAACATCGAGGTGAGGTTGGTCGCGAGCACGCGCTCCCACTCGTCGTCGGTGACGTCCACGGTCTTCT
>JBGPIS010000148.1:0-6558 GCA_041484965.1 Methylomirabilia bacterium | reverse complement strand
GGAACAGCACGTTCTGGCTGACCGCTGCCGCGATCGTCCTGCCCTTCGGCTGGCTGCTCTTCGCTATGAAGCTCCGGCCGATCCGCAACCGCGCACGCTACCTCCGCCGCCCCTCCTGAAGCGCCGCCCGTAGCGATCCGCCGGCTTCTCCAAGAATTCGCGCCGCGGAGCGCGCGCCGAGCCGCCGACGCGCCATCACGATCGCAAGGCTGACTCGTCCCCGCGCCTCTGCGAGCAGCTTCCGCGCGCGGGCCCGCGAAACTCCGCCGAGCTCCTCCACGAGCCGTCGCGCGCGGGCCCGGAGCTTCGCCGACCGCGGCTGGAGATCCACCATGCGGTTGCCGTAGACCTTCCCAAGCCGCGCCATGCTCGCCGTCGTCAGGGTGTTCAGGACGAGCTTGGTCGCGGTGCCCGCCTTGAGCCGCGTGGAGCCGGCAAGGACTTCGGGGCCGGGCGCCGGCGCGATGATGACGCGCGCCGCGGCGCGCGGCCGGACCCGCGCGTTACAGGCGACGAGCACGGTCGCCGCCCCGCGCCGCCGCGCCTCCGCGAGCGCGGCGCTCACGAACGGCGTCACGCCACTCGCCGAGATCCCGACGACCGCGTCGCCCCGTCGCACGCGTGCTCTCACCGCGCGCCGCGCCGCGGCCGCATCGTCCTCGGCGCCCTCGCGCGATCTGAAGACGGCGCCACGACCTCCCGCCATGATCGCTTGCACGAGTCGCGGGGGCGTGCCGAACGTCGGCGGGCACTCGGCGGCCTCGAGGACGCCGAGGCGGCCGCTCGTGCCCGCGCCGACGAAGACGAGGCGCCCGCCGCCCTCGAGCCCGCCCACGATGAGGTGAACCGCCTCGGCGATCTCACGCCGCACGCGGCCGACCGCGGCGACCGCGCGACGGTCCTCGCGGTTCATCAGCGCCGCGATCGCGCGCGGAGTCAGGCGGTCGAGGGCACGGCTCGCGCGGTTCTGGGACTCCGTCGGGAGCTTCTCGTAGCGAATTCGCGAAACCGCCACGCTCGCATGCTACTACTATCTGCCGGGATGCCCGCCGTCCAATCCGGCCTCGAGGTTCTCGCGCGCGACGCGCGCGCGCTGCTCCGTGGCCGGCGCGTCGGGCTCCTCGCCCACCAGGCCTCCGTGGACCGCCGGCTGGTCCACGCGGCGCTCCTGCTGGAGGACCTCCGCGGCGTGAGACTGGCCGCGCTCTTCGCCCCGGAGCACGGCCTCTGGGGGACGGCGCAGGACCACGCGGCCGTGCGCGCGGCGCGCGATCCCGCGACACGTCTCCGCGTGTGGAGCCTCTACGGCGCGCGTCACGCGCCCACGCGGGTGATGCTTCGCGGTCTCGACACGCTCGTCGTGGACCTGCAGGACGTCGGCGCGCGCTACTACACCTTCGTCTGGACCATGGCGCTCGCGATGCGGGCGTGCGCGCGGGCCCGCGTGAGCGTCGTCGTCCTCGACCGCCCGAACCCGCTCGGCGGCGCGCGGGTCGAAGGCAACGTGCCGGACCCGGCGTTCGCGTCGTTCGTCGGGCTCTATCCGCTCCCCGCGCGCCACGGGATGACGATCGGCGAGCTCGCGCGCTACCTGAACGCGCGGCACGCGCTCGGTTGTGAGCTGACGGTCGTCCCGATGAAGGGCTGGCGCCGCGCGATGCTCTGGGAGGACACGGGGCTGCCGTGGGTGGCGCCCTCGCCCAACATGCCGACCCCGGACACCGCGCGCGTCTATCCGGGGGGCTGCCTCGTCGAGGGCACCAACCTCTCCGAGGGGCGCGGCACGACGCGCCCGTTCGAGTGGATCGGCGCGCCGTACCTCGACGACCACCGCTACGCAAACGCGTTGAACGCGCAGGCACTCCCTGGCGTCCACTTCCGGCCCGCGCGCTTTCTGCCGACGTTCCACAAGTGGGCGGGGCGCGAATGCGGGGGCGTCCAGGTGCACGTGAGCGATCCCGCGCGCTTCAAGCCGTTCCTCACGGGCCTCGCCGAGATCGCGACCGCGCGGCGCCTGGCGCCGCGCCGCTTCGCCTGGCGCCGCCCGCCCTACGAGTTCGAGCGGCGCCGCCGCCCGATCGATATCCTGCTGGGCACCGACGGAATCCGCCGCGCCCTCGAGCGCGGCGCCGCGCTCGGGGCGATCGAGCGCGCCTGGCAGCGCGATCTCGCGCGGTGGCGCCACGCCCGCGCGCCGTATCTCCTGTACCGATGACGGCGCGTCTGGCGAAGGACGCCGGGAGCTGATGCCCGGGCGCTAACCGCCGAAGAGGCGCGAGAAGAAGCCCCTCACGCCGTTGCCGAAGTCGGCGGCACCCTCCCGGACGTGCTCCCAGGCGCTCTTGGCCTTGGGCTCGGCGGCGCGGCTTGCTTCCTTCGTCTTCTCGCCGACCTTCTGGCCGGTCTCCTTGATCTTCTCGCCGGTGAGCTTGGCGCCCTCGACGACGGTGCCGCCGATGCCCTTGGCCGTCTCCTCGACCCCCTGGCCGATCTTGCCTTCGCCGATCTTCTTTGCGCCGGTCTCGACCTGCTTGGTCGCGGCCTTGACCTTGGCGTCGTCGGCCGCGACGACCGGCAGGGCCTGCCCGAGGACCAGCCCGCATGCGAGCGCGACGGTCGGAAGTCTCATGGCGCACCTCCTGACGTCCATGGTATCAGCGGCGTCGGTCGCCGCGATACAATCGCGACGTGCCCGACCTCGAAGACCTCCTCGGCGAACGGCTGATGTTCGGCCTGCCGGGGCCGGGACTCCGCGACGCGGACATCCGCCTCTTCGCCGAGACGCGCGCCGCCGGGCTCGTCCTCTACCGCCGCAACTTCGAGAGCCCGGCCGGGCTCCGCCGGCTGCTCGAGTCGTTCGAGGCGCGGCTCGGCCGGCGGCTCCTCGTCGCGACGGACCACGAAGGCGGGCGCGTCATCATGCTCGGCGACGGCACGACGATCTTTCCCGACAATCTCGCGACCGGCACCGCCGGCGAGGCGGCGTTCCCGTACCGGCAGGGGCTCTTCGAGGCGCGCGAGCTCCGGCGGCTCGGCGTGGACCTCAACTTCGCGCCCGTGCTCGACGTGCTGACCGAGCGCTACAGCCCGAACATCGGCATCCGCTCGTACGGGAAGGACCCGAAGATCGTCGCGCGCTACGGCGCGGCGCGCATCACGGGCATGCAGAAGGGCGGGCTCTCGGCGTGCGCGAAGCACTTCCCCGGCAAGGGACACTCGCCGCTCGACGCACATCTGAGGCTCCCCACCATCGAGTCCACGTGGGCCGAGATGCGCGAGGTCCACCTGGTGCCGTTCCTCGAGGCGATCGCGGCGGGCGTCGACTGCGTGATGACGAGCCATCCCGTCTATCCGAACCTCGACCCCGCGCGCGTGCCCGCGACGTTCTCGCAACGCATCGTGCGGGACTACCTGCGAGGTGATGTCGGCTTCGATGGCGCGATCGTCTCCGACGACCTCGAGATGGGAGCGATCGGCGAGGCGTGCCCGATCGGCGAGGCCGCCGTCCGCGCGGCCGCGGCCGGCCACGACCTCCTCCTCGTCTGCCACACCGAGAGCGCGCAGCGCTCCGTCGCCGCCGCGCTCCGCGAGGCGTATCGCCGCGGCGCCCTGCCCCAGCGCGAGCTGGAAGCATCCGCCGAGCGCGTGCGGCGCCTGCGCGAGCGCGGGCGGGCGCGCTTCGAGGGCGGCGCGCCGGCGCCCGAGCCGGATGGCCAGCCGCTCGCGATGGCGATCGCCACGCGCGCCGTCACCCGCGTGGCGCCGGGCCGCCTGGACTTCCCGCGCGCCCTGAACGGCCGCGTCGCCGTCGTCTTCCCGCGCTTCTCCGAGCTGGCCCCGCGAATCACGATCGAGTCCGAGGTCGCGGACGAGCGCGCGTACCTCGCCCGCGCGTTCGCGCCGCTCGGCATCGCGCCCGAGACGGTCCTGGTCGCGATCGAGCCGACGGAAGCAGAGATCGCGCTGGCGGGCGAGCGCGCGGCGGCCGCCGACGCGACCGTGCTCTTCCTCTACGATGCCCACCTCTACGCGTCGAACCGAGCCCTGCTCGACGCGGTGCAGACGCGGGCGCGCGCGCTCGCCGTCGTCCTCCTCCGCGACCCCTACGACGCCGCGCTCCTCGCCCCGGGCGTGCTCGGCCTCACCGCGTTCGGCTTCAGGAAGTGCCAGCTCGACGCCGTCATCGCGCGCCTCGGTCACTGAGCGCCGAGAACGCCAGCGCGAGCAGCATCGTCCCCGCCGTCCCCAGGATGACGAGCCAGGACCACGCGAAGGGGACCACCTGCTTCTCGGAGAGCACGAGCAGCACCAGGTTCACGAGCGCCATCAGGATCATCGCCGCCACGTTCGCCCCGTCGGCGACGCGCCGCCGGGAGAGGAGCCCCAGCAGGAACACGCCCAGGAGCGAGCCGAAGGTGACGCCCGCGATCTTGAACGCGAGCCACAGGATCTTGTCGAAGGCCGCGAAGAAGTGCGCGATCGCGCCGAGCACCAGGCCGAAGACGACGACCGCGACCCGCGACACCAGGAGGTAGTGGCGCTCCGGCGCGTTCCGGACGAGGAGCGGCCGGTAGATGTCGGTCACGAACGAGGCGGACAGCGAGCCGAGCGGCGAGTCGATCGACGCGAGCACGATGGCGGAGAGCATGAAGCCGCGCAGCACCGCCGGCATCACCTGCCGGATGAAATGGGGCAGGATCTCGTCGGGGCGCGACACCGGGAGCTGCGGATGCTGGGCGTAGAACGTGTACAGCGCGGCGCCGAGCCCCAGGTAGATCGCGAGCGTCGCGAGCGTGCCGAGCGGCGTGAGTGAGAGCGTCCACTGGCTCTTCCGCCGCGTCTCGACCGTCAGGAGCCGCTGCATCAGGTCGTGGTCGGTGCCGAACGCCGCCATCGACCCGACGAGCCCGTTGAGGAGCGCCACCCACACGATGTTCGGGTCGGTGAGGACGCGTCGCCAGAAGTCCGGGGCGCCGGGCGCCGGCCCCCAGTTGATCACGTTGAGCCGACCCGCGTCCCCGGCCACGCGGATGACGGCCGCGAAGCCCCCGTCGATCTGCGTGACGAGGAACACGAGCGTGAGCAGGCCCGCGCCGAGGAACATCAGCGCCTGAAAGACGTTCGTCCAGACGACGGCGGTCACGCCACCGGTCGCGATGTAGAGGATGGAGACGACGATGAAGAGCGCGAGCGTCGGCGTGAGCCGCCAGCCCATCAGGATCGAGACCGCGAGCGCCGCCACCATGAGCCGCACGCCCGAGCCCAGCAGGCGCGTGACGAAGAAGAAGAGGGACGCGGTGACCTGGCTCGCGCGGCCGAAGCGGTGCCGGAGGAACTCGTAGATCGTCGTGACGTCGTAGCGGTAGAAGGCGGGGATGAAGAGAAACGCGACGGCCCACTTGGCGAGGCTCGAGCCGACGAAGAACTGTGCGTACTCCCAGTTCTCGCTGTAGGCGGTGGCGGGCACCGAGATGATGGTGACCGCACTGATCTCGGTCGCGAGGAAGCTGAGGCACGCCGCCCAGCCGGGGACCCGGCGGCGCGCGAGGAAGAAGTCCACGGTGTCCCGCTGGCGGCGTGTGAACCAGAACCCGATGGCCAGGAGGACGGTGAGCGACGCGGCGAGGACGGCGTAATCGGGCCAGGTGAGCACAACCCATTGTAGCGGGGTCCCGGCCGGAGGAGCCCTCCGGCCGAGACCCCCCTACAGTGGCTACTGCTTGCGGCGTTCGGCGAGGGCGGTGTCGAAGTTCTTTTTCTTCAGCCGGTCGACCAGCGACGCGTAGGACTCGCCCTGGATCACGCGGTCGAACTGGCTTCGGTACGTCGAGACGAAGCTCACGCCGTCGATGAGCACGTCGTAGACCTGCCAGCGGCCGTCCCGTACGTGCATGCGGTAGTCGAGCGCCGTCTCGGTGCGCCGCTGCGTCACCACCTTCGAGCGCACCGTCGCGAAGCTGCCGTCAACGGACTCGCTCGTGAACGTGACCTTCTCGCCCGCGTAGGCCTCGATCCGGTTCAGGTACGAGCGCTCCAGCAGGTCGCTGAAGAGGCCGACGAACTCGATCTGCTCCTCATGCGTCCGCGCTTGCCAGTGGCGGGAGAGGGCGCGGCGCGAGATCTCGTTGAAGTCGAACATCTCGCGCGCGAGCCGGCGGAGCTCGGCATGCCGATCGGCCACGGGCTTGCCGTTGACCTCACCGTCCTGCATGAGGGTCGTGACCCGGGCGATCGCCGATTCCACCGCCTCACGCGGCCCCATCGCCGGCGAAGCCACCGCCGCTCCGGCCACCATCAACCACGCTGCCAGCGCCTTGCCCATGGTCCGATCCTCCCGCGTCGTTACTGAGCATGGCGCGTGCCATACCGCTACGCGGCCTAAACCTTTGCAATTCCTAACGCTCGTGGCGGCTGCATAATGGACAGAGTGGCAACCGTGTCCGCGATTCGACACCGGACCCGTCAGGCTTCGATTGGCGTGGACGTCGGCGGCACGTGGCTTCGCGTCGCGGCGCGCGACGGGCGGCGCCGCGCGACGGTCGTCGCGCGCGCCGATCG
>JBGPIS010000147.1:0-6574 GCA_041484965.1 Methylomirabilia bacterium | reverse complement strand
TTGGCCATGAGTCTCCTGATGGCGGAAGCGTATGGGAGTCGAACCCATCGACCGTTTGTCTAGAACGGTCCACCGGATTTGAAGTCCGGGAGGCCCACCGGGTTCCTAGACGCTTCCGAAGCTCCTCACGAGCCTGGTCCGGCCCTGGGCCCTAAGAGTGTAACATCAGGAAAACGAGAAGGAGCTCCGCAAGGACGTGCGCGAGCTGCATCTGCTACGATAATCACCGGCGTGGCAGAGGTGGGGCGCAGGGGTCCTCGACCGCTCCTGCGGGCGTCTCCCTGGGGGCTCGGGGGGTTGTCCGTGCAGCAACTCGCCCAGCGCGTGTACCACCGGCTCTGGGAGGACGAAGTCCTCGACCGGGCCGCCGGGCTCTCGTATTACTTCTTGTTCGCGCTCTTCCCCACTCTGCTGTTCCTCACCGCGCTGTTCGGGATGCTCCCGCTTCCCGACGTGATGAGCCAGCTTCTCGAATACGCGGATAGGATGCTCCCCGGCGCCGCGGCGTCGATCCTGCGCGAGACGCTCACGGAGGTCGTGAGCGGCGCTCGCGGGAGCCTCCTGTCGGTCGGCGCGCTGGCCGCGCTCTGGGCGGCGTCGAACGGCATGCTCTCGATCATGACGGCGCTGAACGTCGCGTATCGCGTCGCGGACCGGCGCCGGTGGTGGAAGACCCGCCTCGTCGCGATCGCGCTGACGCTCGGCTTCTCGCTGTTTGCTCTGACGGGGCTCCTGCTCCTCGTGTTCGGCGGGCGCATCGGCGAGATCATGGCCGCCCGGATCGGCCACGGCCCGGCGTTCACGCTGACCTGGAGCGTGCTCCAATGGCCAGCCGCGGTCCTCCTCGTGCTGACGAGCCTGTCGCTCGTGTACCGGCTCGCGCCCGCCGACGGCCGGCGCTGGCACTGGATCACGCCGGGGTCGATCTTCGCGGTGCTGGCGTGGCTCCTGATGTCGTCCGGGCTTCGCCTTTACGTCGCGTCGTTCGGCAGCTACAACGCGACGTACGGCTCGATCGGCGGGGTGATCCTCCTCATGCTGTGGCTCTACCTGACCGGCGTCGCGCTGCTGATCGGCGCCGAGATCAACTCGGCGGTCGAGCCCGTGGCCGTCGAGGGCCCCGGGGCCCCGCGGAGCGCGCCTGCGTCCGGCGTCGAGCCGGCGCCCCGAAGCTCCGTCCGCTAGCCGCTCTCTCCACCCCCGCCCATCAGCGGCGGAAAGATCGAGACGGCGTCGTCGGCCACGAGCGTCCGTCCCGGCTCCGCGTCATGGCCGTTCACGAGGACGACGCGGGCCATGTCGGCGGGAATGCCGAGGCGGCGCGCCAGGTCGTCCACGGTGCTGCCCTCGGGCACGTCGATCACCGCGACGGCCGCACGGCGCACGGCCGGCAGGAATGCGAGAAAGGACGCGAAGAGTCTGACTTCGACCTTCAGCGGAGCTCGGCGACGTGCAGGCGATCGCCCGGGCGGATCCGGCCCCGGTGCTCAAGGCTGTTCCAGCGCAGGACGTCGTCGATCGAGATCCCGTACTGCTTGGCGATCGAGCTCACGGTGTCGCGCGGGCGGACGATGTGCAGGGCCACGGCGCCCGGCCGGCGCCGCGCCAGGGCCGCGAGGACGCCGTCGCGCGTGCCCGCTGGGACCCGCAGCTCCCACGGCATGCCAGGCGGGGTCACGCTCTTGACGAGGACGGCGTTGAGGGCGCGCAGCATCTCGAGCGAGATCCCTGAGGCCGCCGCGACGCGGCGGAGATCCGTCGAGGGAGGCGCGGCGACGCGCTCGATGTCGTTCGGGCTGGCCTCACCGATCTCGAAGCCGTACTGGCCGGGATTCCGGCCGATGAAGGTCGCGGCCTGGATGGCCGGGACGAACTCCTTGGTTTCTCGCCGGAGGAACTTGGTGCGGTTGAGCACCCAGAAGTCCGAGGAGCCCGTCGCACGGATCGCCCGCGCCACCGCGACCGCACCGGCGTTGTAGGCCGCCTGGGCGAGGAACCACGAGCCGAACTGGGTGTGGAGATCGCGAAGATAGGCGGCCGCGGCCGCCGTGGACTTCTCGGGGTCGAAGCGCTCGTCCACCCACTGGTCCACGCGCAGCCCGTACCGCCGCGCCGTCGTCGCCATGAACTGCCACAGGCCCTTCGCCCCGGCGCGGGACACGGCAACCGGGTTGAAGCCGCTCTCGATCATCACGGTGAAGGCGAGGTCGGTCGGCAGGCCGTGGTCGCGGAAGATGTCGCGGATCATCCCGAGGTACTGCCCCGACCGGCCCATCCAGGTTTCCACGACCTCGCGCCGGCTGCCCGTGAAGCGGTCGAGGAAGAACTGGACCTCGGCGTTCATCACCACCGGATACTCGGGCACCTCACGCGCGACGGCGGCCTGCAGGCGCGAGGATTCCGCGAACGCCTCCGCCCTGGGGTCGGCTTCCGGAATCTCCACCGCCTGGTGGGGCGGCTCGGAACCGGGGATTTCGGTCCGGGGATGCACGAATGGGTCCTGGCGCCCCAGCTCTTCAGGCGGAAGCGGGACGGCCGCGAACTCGAGGGCTTCAGGGTCGTAAGAGCTGGCCGCGCTGGGCGTAAGGGCACCTGACGCCCAAATGCCAAGGAAACACAGCGTCATGAGGAAGAAACGGGTTCGAATCGCCATATAGAGGAGGGAGACCTCCATATTTCGTATCACGTAGGGTTCACCCGGTCAATTGGCTTGAGGTACGCATGAGCCCAAGCACAATAGTATTGTCTTTCTGTTAACTTTTCCACAGACTTAGCCAAGAATAAATACCTCGGGACGGTCGTCGTACGAGCAGGAGGCAGGACGAGCCCCTTCCACCCTTACTCAACCCCGGAACAGAGGAGTGACGCCTGTGAAAAATCTTTTGGCTCTCGCTGTAGCAGTGGTGTTCGCCGCCGGTGCGGCCGGGTTTACCGTCGCGCAGACCTCGACCCCGGCGCCCGCGGAGAAGAAGGCGGACAAGCCGGCCGAGAAGAAGATGCCGGCAAAGAGTGCCAGCGGCACGGTGAAGTCGGCGTCGGCCGATGGCGTCGTGGTGGCCGGCAAGGAGAAGAAGAAGGACGTCGAGTGGACGTTTGCCGTCGACGCCAAGACCGCCATCAAGAAGAGTGGCAAGTCGATCACGGCCGGTGACCTCAAACCCGGCGACTCGGTCCACGTGCGATACGTGGACACGGACGGCAAGGCCATGGCCCACAGCATCACGGTGAGGAGCGGTGGAATGGCCAAGGGGGGCGAGGGTAAGGCCGCCAACCCGGGCGCGGCTGCAATGCCCGGTGACAAGAAGTAGGTCGACATCGCCCTGGGCGCCGGCCTACGGGCCGGCGCCCAGCACCCGCTCCTCCACCACTCCCGTAAACCAGACGCTCCGATCGACCAGCTCCACGTCCTCCGACCGGCCGCGCGACACTGTCAGCTCGCGCAGCCACACCGACACCTCGTCGTATCCGATCAGCCGAAGCCGCCGCGTGTAGACCTCGAGCTCCCGCGGGCTCGGGCGGGGCGCGCCCTTGTTCACGAAGACCGAGCGCGAGGCGATCAGCATCCACTCGCCCGCCGGGAGGTCCCTGAACGCGAAGGCGCCTGTCCCGTCGACTAGGGTGGCCCGGGCAAGCTCGGGGAATCCGGCCTCCCAGAGCGCGAGCTCGTACCGCTCCCGCGCCCGACGGATCGCCGTGGCGGAGCCCAGGAAGTCGCGCTGCGAGTCGCGCGCGCGCGCCTTGATCGTCTCCAGGCGCGCCACGAGCTCGGCCGAGCGCGGCAGCAGCGTCACGACCGTCCCGACCAGGGGTTGCTCAGCCCCGTCCGGCGTCCGCCGCTCCGCGTAGGCGCGTCCGGTGACCGTCCCGACGTCGCCGCGGGCGGCGGCCCGGCGAAACGCCTCAAGGTCGGCGTCGAGAGCGTATGCCGCCGCGACAGTCCAGAGCAGCAGGGCGGTCACGCCCGCCCGCACCGTCACGGCTCCAGAGGCGCAGCCGGCCGCGTGCGCCAGCGGTTGTGGACCCACAGCCACTGATCGGGCGCCTCGCGGATCGCCGCCTCGATTGCCTCGGTGCAGCGCCGTGTGAGCTCGGCGACCGCGCCCTCGCCCGCGCCCGCCGCCGCGAGCGGCGAACGGATCGTGACGCGATGGCGGCCCGCGGAGTCCCGGCGGATGAAGATCGGGACCACGGGCGCGCCCGTGCGCAGGGCCAGGAGCGCCAGGCTCCTCGACGTCGACGCCGGACGCCCGAAGAAGGGCACGAACATCCCTTCGCTGCGGGAGGCGTTCTGATCCAGGAGGATCGCCACCATGCGCCCGTCGGCCAGTGCGCGGAGCACCGGCCGGAGCGCGCCGCGCTTGGCGATCAGCTCGATGCCCGACTTCCGCCGCAGCCGTTCCGCCAGCGCGTCGAGCCAGGGCGCATCGAGTGGGCGCACGACGACGGCCAGCGGATAGCCGGCCAGCCGGTGCGCGACGGTCAGCAGCTCCCAGTTCCCGAGGTGGGCGGTGAGGACGAGCGCCCGGCCGTGCGTCTCCATCACGCCCCTGAGGTGGTGGAGCCCGTCGAGACTGAGCGTACCGAGCGTGCGCTCGAGCGGATGCGCGAGCGTGGCGCAGAGCTCGGTGAACATCACGGCCAGGTGCTGGAACGACCCCCGGCAGATCCGGCGTCGCTCCGTGGCGGCGATCTCGGGGAACGCGAGCGCCAGGTTGGCGAGCGCCAGCCGCCGGCGGCCGGCCAGCGCGACGAACGCGGCGTCGCCGACGCGACGGCCGAGCCAAGCGCCGAGCCGGGCGGGTAGCCGCCCGACGAGGGCGGCGACGGCGAGGAGGATCAGACCGCCCGCCGCCGGCGCTCCCTGAGGATCTCGAGGCCGATCGGAATCACGGAGAGGACGATCACGATGATCACGACCACGTGGATGTATTTGTCGATGTTCGGGATCATCCGGCCGAGCAGATACCCCGCCCCGGTCATGCTGATCACCCATCCCGAGCCGCCGGCGACATTGTAGAAGAGGAACCGGCGGTAGGCCATCTGACCGACGCCGGCCACAACCGGCGCGAACGTGCGGATGATCGGGATGAAGCGCGCAATCACGATCGTCTTGGCGCCGTGGCGGGCGTAGAACTGCCGCGTGCGCTCCACGTGGCGCGGGTTGAACAACCACGACTTCTCCCGCGTGAACAGCCGAGGGCCGATCCGCGCGCCGATGGCATATCCCACGCTGTCACCCGTGATCGCGGCGACCATGAGGAGGCCACTGAGCCACCAGATGTTGAGCCCGCCCGAGGCGGCGACGAGGCCCGCCGTGATGAGGAGCGAGTCGCCCGGGAGGAAGAAGCCGACCAACAGCCCGGTCTCGGTGAAGACGATCACGATCAGCACGACGTAGCCGCCCCAGCGGATCAGGTCGTCGAGGGAGTGCGCCCCGGTGACAACCCCGAACAGGAACTCCACGGGGCTCTACTTGCTCCGCGCGACGGCACCCACCTGCCCGTCGGCCCCGGCCGCCGAGGGCGCGCCTCCCCGGATCCGCATCCCGTAGAACGACCGCCAGACGAACACAACCGAGACGGCGAAGAACACCGCCGCCAGAACGCGGGTGAGCCCCACGCCCTGTTCCGCGGTCAGCGTGACCGCGAGCTCCACCGCGAGGAGGCCGAAGAGGGTCGTGAACTTGATCACGGGGTTCATCGCCACCGACGAGGTGTCCTTGAACGGATCGCCGACGGTGTCGCCCACGACGGTGGCCGCGTGGAGTGGCGTCCCCTTCTCCTTCAGGTCCACCTCGACGATCTTCTTGGCGTTGTCCCAGGCGCCGCCGGCGTTGGCCATGAACACGGCCTGGTAGAGCCCGAAGAGCGCGATCGACATGAGATAGCCGATGAAGAAGTACGGCTCGAGGAAGGCGAACGCGAGCGTGGAGAAGAACACCGTCAGGAAGATGTTGAACATCCCCTTCTGCGCGTACTGGGTGCAGATCTCGACGACCTTCTTGCTGTCGGCCACCGAGGCCCTGGTTGCCCCCTCCAGCTTGATGTTCGCCTTGATGAACTCGACCGCGCGGTACGCGCCGGTGCTCACGGCCTGGATGGAGGCGCCCGTGAACCAGTAGATCACCGCGCCACCCGTGATGAGACCCAGGAGGAAGGGCGGGTGCAGGAGCGAGAGCTTCTGGACGTTCTCCGTGAGGCCGTGGGTGAGGAGCACGATGATCGAGAAGATCATCGTGGTCGCGCCGACCACCGCCGTGCCGATCAGCACCGGCTTGGCCGTGGCCTTGAACGTGTTCCCCGCGCCGTCGTTCTCCTCGAGCATGTGCTTGGCCGACTCGAAGTCCACGTCAAACCCATACGCGCGCTTGAGCTCCTGCTTGATACCCGGGAGCGTCTCGACGAGGCTGAGCTCGAACACCGACTGGGCGTTGTCCGTCACCGGGCCGTAGGAGTCCACGGCGATCGTCACCGGACCCATGCCGAGGAAGCCGAAGGCGACGAGGCCGAAGGCAAAGACCGCCGGCGCGAGCATGAGGGCGCCGAGGCCCAGCGTGCTGACCGAGTATGCGATG
>JBGPIS010000146.1:0-6603 GCA_041484965.1 Methylomirabilia bacterium | reverse complement strand
GCGTCTCCTCGAGCAGCCGCTTCAGCTTCGGGATCACGGTCTTCGGCGTCCCCGCGACGATCTGCTGGTCGCGGAGCTGGTCCTCGAGCGGGGCGGCGCGCGGGTTCGGCCGCCGCCCGCTCGCGAACTCCACGAACGCAGTGCGGTTCGACGGCGAGAAGTAGCCCGACGGGCTCGACCACACCGGGTGCGCGAGGCCGGTGAACTCACCCTGCATCCACATGAACTGCCGCGCGTTCGCCAGAGCCTTCTCCTCGGTCTCCGCGACGTGGCAGCGCTGGAGATACCCGCGGTACTCGGGGCCGCCCACGTAGCCGGTTTCCGCGGCGACGCGGTCGTAGAGCCCCCAGATCTTCTTGGTCGCCTCGATCTCGGTGCTGAGCGCGATGTAGGGATAGCGCTTCCTCGCCGCCCAGACGATCGTCTCCTTGCTCAGCACGCCCGGGATCCACACGCGCGGGTGCGGCTTCTGCAGCGGCACCGCCCACGGGTTCACCACGCGGTGCTGGTAGTGCGTGCCCTCCCACCGGAACGGCCCGGGCTGGGTCCACGCCTTGACGATGAGGTCGTGCGCCTCCTCGAACCGCTCGCGGTTGTAGGCGGGGTTGACGCCGGCGGCGAGCTGCTCCTGGCCGCCGCCGCGCACGAAGCCGGACACCAGGCGCCCGCGCGACACCATGTCGATCATCGCGAGCTCCTCGGCCAGGCGCACCGGGTTGTCGGCGAGCGGCAGGGGGTTGCCGAGGAGGACGAGCTTCACGCGCGTCGTCGTTGCCGCCAGGATCGACGCGAAGATGTTGCACTTGGCCTGCATGCAGAACGGCGCGTTGTGGTGCTCGTTCAGCATGATCCCGTCGAAGCCCACCTCCTCGGCGAGCCGGTAGTGCTCGAGGTACTCGTGGTAGAGGCGGCTGCCCGCCACCGGGTCGAAGAAGCGGTTCGAGAACATCAGCGCGGTGGCGCCGAACTGAAGCCCCTCGACCTCCGGATAGGCCGACATCGGCTGCTCGGTGAAGTACATGAGGTGCATCGCGTCTCCCCTGGGGAATCAGGCCTCGGTCAAAAAGCGCGTCACGAGCTGAGCCAACTCATCGGGCTTTTCCATCTCCACGAAATGGCCCGCATCATCGATGACCTCGAGCCGGGCGCGCGCCAGCGATTTTGTATAGCGCTCGCCGCATTCGAGCGGGACGATGCGGTCGTCGCGCCCCCAGACGACCAGGGCCGGTACCCCGACACCGCCGAGCAGGTGCGGCAGCGTGGGGTTGTACATGTACGGCTTCCACGCGATCCGGAACGTCATCTCACGGTTCAGGTCCCACTGCTCGAGCGTGCTCGTCGGCGGCTCGGCCCCGAAGGTCCGATCGAACGCGCGCTGGTCGGCGAAGCCGCGCCGCACGTAGTCGATGTAGGACAGGAGCGCCTGGTCGGCGATCTCGCCGCGCTCGGGCTTGATCCCCATCGCCCCCACGAGGACGAGCCGCCGGAACACGCGCGGCGCCATCGTCGCCATCTCCGCCGCGATCCAGCCGCCGAAGCCGAGCCCGACCAGCGAGACGCGTCCGGGGTCGCGCGTGAGATCCCGCTCGGCGAGCAGCCACTGGTACACCACGGCGACGTCGCGCACGCTGCGCATCCAGTCCGGGCGCTGCGACCCATCGTAGCCGGGATGCGACGGTGCGATCACCGTGAAGTGCCGCGCCAGCAGGTCGAGGAACGGCAGGCGCGCGGGGCTGCCGGTGTCGCGGTGCAGCACGAGCAGGGGCGCGCCGGCGCCGGCGCGCTGGACGTGCAGCGCCGTTCCGGCGATCGGCACGGTCTCGGACTCCCAGACGATCGCGTTCGAGCTCACGGGGCCGGATTCTACCTCTCATGCCGGACCCGCGCCGCGGCTTCTTGCGCCCGGGTTGCGGATCGTGGTACGTCTTGCCACGTTTTGCAGCCGAACGGACACCCGGCATCCCACGCATCCGTGGCCTCCGAGCAGGCGAGTTTCATGACCGGAGAGACGCTCGACGTGAGCGGTTGTCCCCGGGCGGCGCACCGCGAGGACTAGGTGCCGGCCGAATCGCCGCTCGACGCCGCCCGGAAGCTGCTTTCCCTCATTCGATCCTGCGCCGATGAGACCGAGGCCGAGCGGGAGCTCCCGCGGCCGCTCTTCGACGCGCTGGCCGACGCCGGGCTGTTCCATCTGGCGCTTCCACGCGCCCTGGGCGGGTCCGAGCTCGACTTGCCCACGTACGTTCAGGTTATCGAAGAGATCGGGAAGGCCGACGCGAGCACCGGCTGGGTCGTCAATCAGTGCGCGATCTTCGCGACCTACGCGGCGCGGATGCCGCGCGACGTCGCGCGCTCGATCTGGATCGACACGCCACGCAGCGTCGTCGCGAACACGCCCCTCGCGAGCGCTCAGGCGGTCGTGGTGCCGGGCGGCTACCGGGTCACCGGTCGTCAGGGCTTCAGCACCGGCTGCCGGCATGCCGCCTGGCTTGCCGCGCACGCCCAGATCGTCGAGAACGGCCAGATCCGACTCGAGAACGGTCAGCCGGAGACGCGCTACCTGTTCGTGCCGGCCGCCGACGCCGAGCTCCTGGACACCTGGCGCGTCCGCGGCATGCGCGGCACGGGCACCCACCATTTCGCCGTGAAGGATGTCTTCGTGCCCGGGGAGCGCACCGTGCTGTCCGTCACGGCGCCACTGAGGGAACCCGGGCCGCTCTACCAGATCCCCCGGACGCTGCTGTACGCCTCGGGCGATGCCGCGGTCGCCCTGGGAATGGCCCGCACCTGCCTGGCCACGTTCGCCGAGCTGGCCGGCGCCAAGACACCGCGCGCCATGCAGGCCCTGCTCCGCGATCAGTCGATGATCCAGGTCAACGTCGGCCAGGCCGAAGCCCACCTTCGCTCCGGCCGGGCCTTCCTGACCGAGACGGTCCGCGAGATCTGGGCCGGCGTGACCGCGATCGGCGCGATCAGCCTGGACCAGCGCGCGGCCCTGCGCCTCGCCACGACGCACGCGATTCGGCTGGCGGTCCAGGTCGTCGACACCGTCTACAACGCCGCCGGCGCGACGGCGGTCTACGAGGCGAATCTACTCCAGCGCCACTTCCAGGACATTCACGTGATCAGTCAACATCTACAATCGCGCCTCTCCCACTACGAGCTGGTCGGGCGGCACTGGCTCGGACTCCCGGTCGACGAGACGCGCCTCTAGCGAGGATTGTTCGTGAACGGATCGGCGGCGATCGAGCGGGTGGCGCGGGGTGTGGCCCCCGCGGGGCGGGCGGAGTGGGACCCCTCGACCGCTCGCCGTTCGGCGAACGGCGGGTGCGGTCGACGGGTGATGGAGCCCACCCCGCGGGGGCCACACCCTGCGCCAGGACCCGCTCGTCTCGCGCGTTCGGCGTTCATGAATAGTCCGGGCTAGCGAGCGCGGCGCGCGCGTGGGACGTTCGCCGATGACATCACGGGCGCGCCGGTTCGCGGTCGCCGTCGCCGCGGCGGTGCTCGCGCTGGCGCCCGGCGCGCAGGCGCGCATCCCACTCGAGCTGCGCTTCGATGGCCAAGCGTTCGATCCGACGGCGCCGCCGGATTTCAGCTGCTTCAACGCCACGCTCGGGCGCTGGGTGAGCTGCCGGGTGCAGAAGGGAGACGCGCCCGGCGCGTACGTGCTCGAGCGCCTCGAGCCGGGGAAATACCGGATGCACGTCAGCATCGACGAGAACCCGGCCAACCCCCGCCGCTTCCCGGGCGACTACGAAGCCCAGCTTTGGTTCGAGGTCACGGACACGGGACCGGAGCGGCTGACCGTGGATCTACCAAGGCTCATCCACCTGACGAGCCCGGGCGACAACGGCCGCGCGCTCGAGGGCATGCTCACGGGCTGCGCGACGCAGCCGAAGTTCGAGACGCCGCGCTATTCCTGGGGTCCGGTGGCAAAGGTCGAGTTCGCATGGGCGCCGATCGTCGCCGGCGCCGAGTACCGCTACAGCCTCTTCGCCTCCTCCTGCGGCCGGTCGGGCGCGCAGCGCGAGATCCTCCAGAAGAAGACCGGCGGGACCGCCGTCGCGCTCGCGCTGCCGCCGAGCGAGGAAGGCGAGCAGTACATCTTCCGCGTCGAGGCCTGGAAGGACGGCCGCCTCGTCGGCGATCTGTACACGCACGACGGCGGGACGCACTCGTGGAACTACCGCTTCCAGGTGCGGGACGCGAGCCTGCCAGCTTGGGTGTACTTCGCGGCCGGTGCCGGTCTGGTGCTCCTGCTGCTCGGCGCCCGCAGGGTCGGCGGCGGCGGCGATCCGGCGCAGCGCCGCCACCGCGTGCGTCTGCTCGTGCGCGCGACGGTCGCGGCGCTGGTCGTCGGCGCGATCGCGGGCGGCAGCTACCACTACTACCAGGACCGTGAGCGGCGCCGTGCCGAGGCGGAGAAGACGGAGGTCGAGGCCGGACGGCAGGCGCGGCAGCGCGAATTCATCGCCGCGTTCGTCTCGGCCGCGCCGCGGCCCGAATGGTGGGACCGCGTCGAGACGCCCTACCGGGTGGACACCCTGGGCGACCTGCTCTCCGCCTGGCAGGGCCATCCGCGCGGTGGCGACGGCAGCGGCGAGCGCCAGTTTTTCAAGGCTGCCTACCAGGGCATCCTCGACCACCCGGACGACGAGCACGTCGTCGCCAGTGCCGTCGGGCTGCTGCACTGGGTCGTGCGCGATTACCCGCACCGCCTCGGCCTCGCACGGTTCGGTTACGAGCGCTACTTCCAGCATCGCCAGCGCACCGACAACTGCGCGAACTGCATGGTCGGGGACACGACCCAGGGGCTCGTGCAGAACCTCGGCCAGCTCTACGCTGCCGCCGGCCGGTACGACGAGGCGATCGAGGTCGGCCGGCGGCTGATCGAGGAGCGGGGCGCGGACGTCAGCCCCTACAAGCTCGCCGAGACCTGGAACCAGATCGCCTGGGCGCACTGGCAGAAGGGCGAGCTCGAGCGAGCCGTGGCGGTCGTCCGCGACGCCCTCGCACGGTATGGCTCTACCGTGCGCCGCGACGACCTCGAGCGCACGCTGGCCCACTTCGAGCGGGAGCGCGAAGGGGCGACGAAGAAGCCGCAGTAGCGGCCGCGCGGCGCTTGACTCCCCGCCGGGGCAGGATATAGTTCGGCCAGTTCCGACCGCCGAGGAGGATTTCATGAAAGACGGCCTCCGGTTCGTCGACTCCGACATGCACATCATGGAACCCCCGGACCTGTTTGAGCGCTATCTGGACCCGGAGTTCAAAGACCGCGTCAGCGTGCCGGTGGGAGCCGACGGCCGCCCCTGTCGCGGCCCGGCCGGCTTGACCCTCATCGACGGGATGTCCACGTCGGATGCCGACCTGCAGCAATACCGGAAGCGGCGCCGGCCCGGCCCGACGCAGAGCACCCAGCCCCTCTCGGGATCGCGGATCGCCGACACGGGCCGGCTGGACTTCGCGGTCGAGCGCGACTACAACCCCGAAGCGCAGGTGATGGGCATGGTGATGGAAGGGGTCGACATCGCGGTGCTCTACCCCACCGCCGGCCTCGCCCTCATCGGCCGCGACAACCTCGATCCCCGGCTCTCGCTGGCCCTCTGCCAGGCGTACAACAACTGGATCCACGACTTCTGCCAGTACAGCCCCGATCGCCTGAAGTTCGTGGCGATGCTGCCCGTGCACGACGTTCACCTGGCGTGTAGGGAACTGGTTAGGTGCGTGAGGGAGCTCGGCGCCGTCGGGTCCTTCGTTCGGCCCAATCTGGTGAACGGCCACTACTGGCACTCGAACTACTGGGATCCGCTCTACAGCGCGCACGAAGAGCTGGACGTGACCTGGGGATTTCACGAGGGTGTGAGCGCCTTGTACTCCCGCATGATCGAGCTGTACGGCGAGAACCGGTTCTATCGCCACGTCGCCAGCCACTGGATCGAGATGCAGCAGGCGTTGATCGCGATGATGATCGGCGGGGTGTTCGAGTTCCACCCGAAGCTCCGGGTGGGATTCCTCGAAGCCCAGAACTCCTGGGTGCCCGGACTCCTGTCCCGCATCGAGTGGGACTATCCCCAATACCGCGACTCTCACGCCCCCTACCTGACGCTCACCCCGAGGGAGTACTTCCGGCGCAACTGCTGGGCGGCGGTCGAGGGCAGCGAGCCCGAGATCGAGCCAACGGCCGGCCTCATCGGCGCCGACCGGATGTGCGTCTCGACGGACTACCCGCACTTCGACTCGAACTTCCCCCACGTGGCGGAGAACTTGTTGAAAAATGTCCCGCGCTCGATCGCCGCGCAGATCCTCATGGGGGGCGGGCACCTCTACGGCTTCACGGAGGCCGACTTCAAGAAGGCCGACGCCGCGGCAGCGGCGGGACAGCGCACCGGGGCGCCCGCCGCCCGCTAAAAGCAGCCGGGGCGGCTCGCCTTCTTCATTCGCCACGAAGGAGAATATCCCGCCGAGTTCGTCCGCGATCAGCTGATCCAAGGACGCAAGGTCGTTGTACCGGAACTCGCCAATCGCGGTCTCATAGCACCATGGCACGCCCGGATGGTTAGGCCGCGTCGCAGCCCACTGCGAACGTCTGAGCACCGCCAG
>JBGPIS010000145.1:0-6631 GCA_041484965.1 Methylomirabilia bacterium | reverse complement strand
CGGGTCTCGAGCCACTCGGTCTTCGGGTCCGAGTCGGCGACGATGCCGGCGCCGACCTGCACCGAGGCGCGCCGGCCGTGGCAGACGACCGTGCGGATCGTGATGCACGAGTCGAGGTTGCCGGAGTAGGAGACGTAGCCGACGGCGCCGCCGTACGGGCCACGCTGGGTGGGCTCGAGCCCGTCGATGATCTCCATGGCGCGGATCTTTGGCGCGCCGGTGAGCGTCCCGGCCGGGAAACACGCCTGGAGCACGTCGAGCGCGTCGGTGCCGGCGCGGCGCTCGCCGGTCACGTGGCTGACGAGGTGCATCACGTGCGAGTATCGCTCGATCGCCATGAACTCGGTCACCTTGACGGAGCCGAGCTCGGACACGCGCCCGACGTCGTTGCGCCCGAGGTCGACGAGCATGACGTGCTCGGCGCGCTCCTTCGGGTCGCTGCGGAGCCGGTCCTCGATCTCCCGGTCCTGGGCCTCCGTGGCGCCGCGCGGGTGCGTCCCCGCGATGGGCCTGAGGTCCACGCGGTCGCCCTCGACCCTGACGAGCACCTCGGGCGAGGAGCCCACGAGCGTCGTCTTGTCGAGCTGCAGGAAGAAGAGGTACGGGGACGGGTTGATCGTCCTGAGCGCCCGGTACACCGTGAAGGGGTCCGCGGCCAGCCGGCAGTCGAGCCGCCGCGAGAGGACGATCTGGTACGCGTCGCCGCCGGCGATGAACTCCTTTGCGCGCCGCACGGCGTCCGTGAACTCCTGCTCGCTCATCGTCGAGGTGAAGCTCTCCTCGCCGAGCGCCAGCAGCGGGCCCGGCGCCGACAGGGCCAGGGGCGCGGGCGCGCGCGCCGGACGCGCGAGCTTCGCGAGCGTCATCCCGATACGGACGGCGGCGCGATCGTAGGCGCGGTCGAGCGCCGCGGCGTCGCGCCGCTCGATCACCGCGTTCGCGATCACGAGCAGCCGGTGGCGGAGGTTGTCGAAGACGAGCAGCGTGTCGGTGAACAGGAACACCGCGTCCGGGAGCCCGAGATCGTCTTCGGTGGTCCGCGGCAGACGCTCCATGTGGTGGACCATGTCGTAGGCGAGATAGCCGACGGCGCCGCCCTGGAACCGCGGGAGGCCGGGCACCGGCACCGGCTGGAACTGGCGCAGGAGCTGGCGCACCGCCTCGAGCGGGTTGCCGTCGGGCAGCCGCTCGGTCCGCGTGCCGCGCCGGAGCGTGAGCCGGCCGTTCTTCGCCGTCAACACCATCGGCGGGTCCGCACCCAGGAAAGAGTAGCGCGCCCACACCTCGCCGCCCTCGACCGATTCGAGCAGGAACGCGTACGGCCCCGGCCGGAGCCTTAAGTAGGCCGAGAGCGGCGTGTCGAGATCGGCCGGGAGCTCGGCGAAGACCGGGACAAGGTTCCCCCGTGCCGCGAGCGACCGAAACTCGTCACGGCTCGGAGAGAGTGACGGGACCCCTATGCTGGAGGTGCTAATGCGGTGCCCGCCCGGGGCGTGTCAGGCGAGGGTGTCCAGCTTCTCTTTGATCTTGGCCCGGGGCACGGCGCCGATGACCTGGTCGGCGACCTTGCCCTGCTTGACGAACAGGATCGTCGGGATCGAGCGGATCCCGTAGCGGGCCGCGAGCCCCGGGTTCTCGTCGACGTTGACCTTCGCGAGCGTCACCTTGCCCGCTGAGTCCCGCGCGAGGTCCTCGAGGACGGGAGCGATCGCCCGGCAGGGCCCACACCACTCGGCCCAGAAATCCACGATCATGAGGCCCGGGTGCTGGCTGAGGGTCTCGTCGAAGTTCTGCTCGGTCAGGTGGACGATGGCGGTGTTGGCCATGAGCGATCTCCTCAATAAAAAGCCAACAGCAACGCTAACATGGCGCTCCCTTGGGCGCAAGCTCAGGGAGGCCAGAGGTTTCCGAATACCTTGTCAGTTTGACACCCCCTCGTGCTAGAGTCTCTCAAATCCAATGGAACCAGCAAAGATCCTGGTGGTCGACGACGAGCCTTCGATCCTGCGCCTCCTCCGGGAAGCGCTGACCCAGTGGGGCTACCAGATCAAGTGTGCCTCCGGCGCCACCGAGGCGCTGGAAGCGGTCCGCGGCGACATATTCGATGCCGTGATCACCGACATCCGCATGCCGGAGATGAGCGGCCTCGAGCTCCTCAAGGAGATCAAGCGGCACGACGAGTCCATCGAAGTGGTGATGATGACGGGCTACCCGACGATCGCCTCGGCGGTCGAAGCGCTCAAGGACGGGGCGTACGACTACCTCTCGAAGCCGGTGATCCTCGACGAGCTGCGCCACCTCATGGCCCGAATGATGGAGCGCCGCTTCCTGCGCGGCGAGGTCCACTCGCTCCGCGCCCGGCTCGGCGAGGAGCTCGCGGTCAACGAGCTCATCGGCAACTCCGGACCCATGCAGCGCGTGAAGGACATCATCGCCAAGGTCGCCACGACCGATTCCCCCGTCCTCATCGAGGGCGAGAGTGGCACGGGCAAGGAGCTTGTCGCCGCCGCCATCCACCGCCTGTCGTCGCGCGCCAAGGGGCCGTTCATCCCGGTCAACTGTAGCGCCATTCCCGAGGATCTCCTCGAGTCCGAGTTTTTCGGCCACGTCCGCGGCGCCTTCTCCGGCGCGGTCTCCGACGCGCTCGGGCTCTTCCGCGGCGCGCACGAAGGGACGATCTTCCTCGACGAGATCGCCGAGCTCTCGCCCGCACTGCAAGTCAAGCTCCTGCGTGTGCTGCAGGAGATGCAGGTGCGTCCCGTCGGCTCGACCAAGGCGTACACGGTGGACGTCCGCGTCATCGCTGCGACCAACCGCGACCTCGACCGCACGATCGCGGAGGGCCAGTTTCGCCAGGACCTCTACTACCGGATCAACGTCGTGCGGATCAGCCTGCCGCTGCTCAAGACGCGCCGCGAGGATCTGCCGGCGCTGGTGAACCATTTCATCCGCCGCTTCAACCGCCGCTTCCGGCGCGACCTGCGCGGCATCACGCCAGACGCGCTCGCGGCCCTCAACGGTTACGACTTTCCCGGCAACGTGCGCGAGCTCGAGAACCTGATCGAGCGCGCGTACGCCATGGGCGCGCGCGACCAGATCACGCTCGCCGATCTTCCGAGCCTCACCAGCGGCCACGCGGCGCCTATCCTCGCGAGCGGCGGCGCCATCCCGCAGCTCGCGGAGGTGGAGAAGGAATTGATCCTCCGAGCCCTCGCCTTCTACAAGGACGACAAGGAGCAGGCGGCGAAGGCACTGGGGATCTCGCGGCGGACGATCTACCGCCGGCTCAAGGAGTACGGCGTGCTCTAAAGAGTCACGGATGTTGCCGAACTGACATCTCTCCCGCCTCCTCCTGTTTCAGGATTGCCTTATGTTCTGGACACTTACGTTTGGCACCTCCTCTGCAACTACCCGATCGCATGATAGCGACTGTATCTCTCGAAACTGCGACGAAGACTCTTCAGGTGGGGGTGGGGTTCGCCTCGCATCCGGACACCCTGTGGGCCGCCGTCCGCGCGACGGCGATGGCGCGCACGGGGCTCCGCGGGGCGACGCCTGATCTCGTCCTCTTGGTCACCGCGGGAGTCCCGAGCCAGGATATTGTGCCGGTGATCAAGAGCGTCCTCGGCCCGGTCGGCATCGCGGGCGGCGCGACCTCGGCGATCTTCACCCACAGCGGCGCCGTCGGAAGTGGCGCGCTCGTCGTGTGTCTGGCTAACAGCGAGGGTGCGGTGAGCGGCACGGCCGCCGCGGCGGGCCACGACCTCGCCGAGGCGGGCCAGGTGGCCGCGCGCCTGATCCTCTCGGGCTGGCCCTTCCGGATGCGGTACCCGCGCGGGCTCGGCTTCGCCTTCGCCCAGCCCGGCTTTGGCGCACCGGCCGAGGCGTTCCTGCCGTCGTGGCGCCTGCTCATGGGGCCGAAGATGCGCACCGTGTGCAGCGTGCTCTCGTCGCCGGTCGTCTACGGCTCGTCCCCGGGTGAGCCGATCGTGAGCGCCGCGTGCATCGAGGCGCCGTACTCGACAGGCCTCGGCTGGGCCGACGGGTTCGAACCGGGGAGCCTGCCGGATCGTGACGCGCTCATCCACGGCACGATCGACGCGACGCTCACGGCGGTCAAGCGGCTGGAGGGCGACGCCGCGCGGCTCGTGCTGGTGATCGAGAGCGCCGCGCGCTACCGCGCGCTCGGGTCGACCGCCGGGGACGAGTGGGAGGCGATCCGGAACGAGGTCGGGGCGCGGACGCCGTGCGTCGGCTGGCTCGCCGATCGCGTCGCGGCCTACGGGCGTGGCGTGCGTCCGGTCGACGCTCACGGCGCGCTGGTCGTCGTCGCGCTCGGCGACGCCCCCGGCCGCTAGGCCGGCAAGTTCGCACCAGTCGTCGGTCGTCATCGTAAACATCACCCCGACCTACCGTCACCCGTCCTTGGTGCGCTCAAGCTCGACGCCGGCGAAGTCCCCGGCCAGATCAGTTCCGAGAATTGCCCGCCGCCGGGAGCCTAATCCATCGGTCGATCACATCCTGTAGACGACCTCCTCCACTAACGCGCCTTGCCGCGCGTGCCGCTCGCGGCCCAGCTGTTCGCGTGATGCCAGCGAAGGGACTGGAGCGTGAGCCCTCCCTCGGCGAAGCAGCGCTCGACATGTTCGCGCGGCATGTAGTGCGCCACCGGTGCGAGGAGCTGATCGAACGCGATCGAGTGCACCTCGCGAAAGGGGAACGGGACGAGGTCGCTCAGGTAGCTCTCGTAAGGGAGCAGCCGGCGGAGCCAGTCGCGCGAGCGCGCGGGCGCGTAGAGGAGGTGCAGCGCGATCCAGAGGGGCACGGTGAGGACCCCCGCGAACGCGCTCACGAGCGGCAGAGGAAGGCGGCTCGTGAGCCGCCGCGCCGGATCCACGAGCGCCAGGACCCAGCCGTTGCCCTCGCGCGCGTAGAGCCACGCGACGAACCGCCCGCTGGGCGTGAGGAGCGGCGCGAGCGCGCGGGATCCCGCCTCGGGCTCGGGAAGGTGGTGGAGCACGCCGATCGAGTAGATCAGATCCATGCTCGCGGGCCGGAAGGGCGGGCGCGTGAGATCGCCCTGGACGATGTGGACGTTGTCGAGGTCGGCGGTGTTCTCCGCAGCGGCGTCCACGGCGGGGCCGAGGTCGATGCCGATGACGTCCTTCGCGCCGAAGGCCGAGGCCAGACGCAGGTGGCGGCCCTTGCCGCACCCAGCGTCGAGCACGCGCCGCCCCACGAACTCGTCTCGACCGACGGGGGCGATCCAGCCGAGCATCTGCGCCTCGTACTCCGGGCGGATCTCCGAGAAGCGCGTCCACTCGAAGCCGAAGCGCTGGGCCGTCGCGGCGGCCTCTGCCGCGAGTGCCTTGGGGAGCAGGCGCGGGATCCCACGAGTGATCAGGTAACTGGCCGTACAGCCCGAACACGCGAGCTCGCCCTCGACGACGTCGCTGGCCTCGGGCAACGCTCGCGTCAGGGCAAGCGCGCCGTGACACGCAGGGCACGCGAGCCAATCGAGGAGGCGCCGCTTCACGCCGGATGGTACCGCTGTGCCCAGAGTTGGAAGGCGAGGAGCGTGTAGAGCTTTTTCCGGTGGTCGCGGCGACCGCCCTCGTGCTCGGCCAGAAGGCGCTCGACCGTCTCGGGACGGAAGAGGCCGCCCCGGCGGATCGCGTCGGGTCCGCACGTCTCGCGCACGAGCGGGCGGAGTTCGCCGCGGAACCAGCGCCCGAGTGGGATACCGAAGCCCTTCTTGGGCCGCTGGAGGATCTGGTGCGGGAGCAGGTCGGCAAGCGCTCGCTTCAGCGCGTACTTGGTCGTGAGGCCGCGGAGCTTGAGGCTCATCGGAAAGCTTGCGGCCAGCTCGACGACGCGCCGGTCCAGCAGCGGCACGCGCACCTCCAGCGAACACGCCATGCTCGCCCGGTCGACCTTCGTGAGCACGCCCTCGCCGAGGTAGCCCTTCACGTCGAGGTAGAGCATGCGCTCGAGCCCCTCGGCGCTGGTCGCGTGAGCGGCGATCTCGTGGAAGGCATCGTAGGAGGGCGGCGACTCCATCCGCGCGAGCGCGTCCGGCGTGAAGAGCTCCCGCTGCTCGGCGGGCGTGAACGAGCCCATCCACACGGCGTGGCGCTCGACGCCGGGGTAGTCCATGCCCTCGACGAAGCGCTTGAGCCTGAACTCGAGGCTCAGGTTGGAGAGCGACACGGGCAGCCGCTCGACGACGGGTCGGATCAGACCCCGGCGGAGCCATTGCGGGATTAGCTCGTACGCGCGCGCCAGGCGATGGGCTTGGTAGGTCGGGTAGCCGGCGAAGAGCTCGTCGCTGCCGTCGCCCGAGAGCGCGACGGTCACCGAGCGTCGCGTGAAGCGCGAGAGGAGATACGTGGGGATCAGCGACGCGTCGCCGAGCGGCTCGTCAAGGAGCTCGGGCAGCCGTGCGACGAGATCGAGCGCCGCGCGCGGGCCTAGGATCTCCTCGTGGTGCTCCGTATCGAGCGCCTGCGCGACGCGCCGCGCGTGCGCGGACTCGTCGAACGACGGGTCCTCGAAACCGATCGAGAAGGTTTTGAGGCGCCCCGGGGCGTGACGGACGGCGAACGCCGCGACCGCGCTCGAGTCGATCCCG